>DATCTN010000016.1 GCA_036567965.1 Candidatus Kryptoniota bacterium | reverse complement strand
GAGAGAAGTCGCGCCATTGGCGGTGGCTGTGAAGAGGGGTGCACTGCCGTTGGTGTTGGCGCTCAGGGCCGCCGGGGTTGTACCTGCGACCACTGTTCCGAAATTAAGCGTACCACTTACTGTGAGAGTGATTCCCTGGATGACAGTGGCGCTCACGTTGACGTTCGTGCTGGCCGAATTTTGCGCAAACGACATCCCTGCGATCCCGAGGACCATTGCTGAGACCAAAATTAAGTTTTTCATGACTATTCTCCTGTAGCTTTCTGCGTTTTGAAATTTGTTCTTTTCTGTGTTCCGTATTGGATTCAGGTTTTTCATTTCACCCACCTTAAGTACAATATGCATGCCAAACAGAATTGTCGAAATCGACCGGAATTTCGACCTTTTGGTCACTTACTCATTTGTATGAATTACGTTTTTGTAACACCCGCCCTTACGACTTTGAGAGAGGAAGCCTCAGAACTGTACAGGAGGATTTCATGCGCTCGGTAGCAGCTGGTAACAAGACTTCTGAAATTGAAATAGAAGAAGCAAGATGAAATCACAATGTGGATCCGCTCCCCTTCAGAGAGGCGTGACAGCTGGGGGTGCACCCGGACGGCTGTAACACACCGGCGCGCATGATCGAAGTTTCAGAGTAAACCCCCGTCGTCAACAATGAGGCGGCGTTTTCAATTTTGCGACTCATCACGAAATAAACGATCCGCTGCATTAAAGCCCGGGGTAAGTCATTGATGCGGCTAAAACTATGGGGCAGTAACGAAGAAACACAGATAAATCCGCCACGATTGAATCGACTGTAGCTCTTAAGATCGTGCACCGGCATTAAGGTTCCAGCTCTCGTCGTAATCCAGTACATGGTGGTACAGCCCATTCCTGGGGACTTCTGCGATCGCCGGTTGAACGGAGAAATCCGTTGCGACTAGCCTTCAAAACGCGATGACAGACTGAATTACTTCATTGCGCCACGATGACCTGTTGAAGATTTTATACAATAAGCTTAATTTTTAAAAATGAAATCCGCAGACAATTGAAGAGAACAGGAATGATCACAATCGGTTTTGATGTTGGAAGTTCCTCCATTAAGGCAGCACTTTACGACGTTGAATCGGGGAAAGCGATCGCTCAGAGCACATACCCGAAAAACGAAATGCAGATTCAATCTCCTCAAGCTGGCTGGGCTGAGCAGGACCCGAATGTTTGGTGGGAGGCAGTTAAAGCGGCGACACGAGAAGTGCTCTCCAGGGCATCGGTGGACAAGAAAGATGTTAAAGCTATCGGGATCTCGTACCAAATGCATGGCCTAGTCGTGGTCGACAAAAACCGAAATGTCCTGCGACCCGCAATCATCTGGTGTGACAGCAGGGCCGTCGGGATCGGGAACAGAGGATTCCATGAATTGGGAGAAGAGAAATGCCTCCGTTTTCTTCTCAATTCACCCGGCAATTTTACTGCTTCGAAATTGAGATGGGTCATCGAGAACGAACCCGAGAAATTCAAAAAGGTTGACAAGTTTATGCTCCCGGGCGATTTCATTGCCATGAAGCTATCGGGCGAAGTAACGACAACACCGTCCGGGCTGTCAGAAGGTATTCTGTGGAATTTCGAGGAAGACAAGCCTGCGGCATTTCTAATGGATCACTACGGGATTGGAAGCTCACTCGTTCCGAAGATAGTCGACGGGTTCGGCAAGCAATGCTTTCTCTCAAAAGAGGGTGCCACAGAAATCGGTCTTGAAGCGGGAACACCCATAACGTACAGGGCCGGAGATCAGCCGAACAACGCTTTTTCACTCAACGTGCTTCGTCCGGGCGAGATCGCGTCCACTGCCGGTACGTCAGGTGTAGTGTACGGGGTCAGCGACAAAATCAAGTACGATCCGCTCGGAAGGGTCAATACATTTGCACATGTAAACCATAGCGCGCGGGAGAGAAGGTTGGGCATTCTCCTTTGCATCAACGGAACGGGAATATCGTACAGCTGGATCCGAAAGGTCCTGTTCGGACAGCCGATACCTTACGAAGAATTGAATCACCTTGCCGATCAATCACCAATCGGATCCGAAGGTGTCATCTTCCTTCCGTTCGGGAACGGGGCGGAACGAATGCTATCGAATCTCGAAGTGGGATCAGGTTTCTCGAGTATCAATTTCAACATTCACAGCAGGAGTCATCTGGTCCGTTCGGTGATCGAAGGAGTCGCGTTTTCATTTTACTACGGGATAAAGATTCTCGGAGAATTAGGAGTTAACCCGGAGCGCATACGTGCAGGTATGGCGAATCTTTATCTCAACAGGATTTTCAGAACGACGGTCGCCACTCTAACGGGCGCCGAGATTCAATTATATAACACTGACGGTTCGCTCGGAGCCGCCAGAGCAGCGGCATTCGGCGCGGGATTTTATGCTTCCCCTGAGGAGGCATTTCGTGGGCTCGAGTGTATCGAGACCGTCAGACCCGACATGCCAAACGCACCCCGCTATCGAGCCGCGTACGAAAAATGGAATGAGCATTTACAAGTCAGCCTAAGAAAAATGGAGAACAAGAAATGAGTTTGAAATTGACAACCGGAAAAAAGGAATATTTCAAGGGTATCGGCCAGATAAAATACGACGGTCATGGTTCCAGAAACCCGCTCGCATTTAAATGGTACGACGCGGAGAAAGTGATTGCCGGGAAGAAGATGAAAGATCATTTCAGATTCGCGACGGCGTACTGGCATTCCTTCTGCAACACGGGCGGCGACCCGTTCGGACCCGGGACGAAGGAATTCCCGTGGAACAAGGCGGATAACCCGGTAAAACGGGCGAAGGACAAGATGGACGCGGCGTTCGAGTTCATGACGAAGCTCGGTACGCCGTTTTATTGCTTCCATGATTTCGACCTCGTCGATGAGGGTTCGACAATCGCGGAATCGGACAAGCGGGTCGGTGCGCTCGTCGAGTATGCCGCCGAAAAGCAAGCCGCATCAGGAGTAAGACTACTCTGGGGAACTTCCAACTTGTTCGGCAACACTCGCTATATGAACGGGGCTGCGACGAATCCTGATTTTAAAGCGGTCGCCTACGCTGGTACGCAGGTGAAGCGCGCGCTCGATGCGACGATCGAGCTCCGGGGAGAGAATTACGTTTTCTGGGGCGGACGCGAAGGTTACTTCTCTCTGTTGAACACTGACATGAAAAGAGAGAAGGAGCATCTCGGCACATTCCTGAGAATGGCGCGCGATTACGCGAGGAAGAAAGGATTCAAAGGGAAATTCCTCATCGAGCCTAAGCCGATGGAGCCCACCAAGCATCAATACGATTTCGACGCTGAGACGGTTATCAGTTTCATAAGAGCGAACGATCTGGCCGACGATTTCAGATTGAATATCGAGGTGAACCACGCGACACTCGCGGGTCACACATTCCAACACGAGCTCCAGGTCGCCGCTGACGCAGGCCTCCTCGGGAGCATCGACGCAAACCGCGGCGATTACCAGAACGGCTGGGACACCGACCAGTTCCCTGTAAACATTTATGAAACCGTTGAAGCGATGCTGATCATACTCCAGGCCGGCGGGTTCAGTACAGGAGGAATCAACTTCGATGCAAAGACGCGGCGGAGCTCGACCGACCTCGATGACATGTTTATCGCTCACATTACCGGTATGGATACGTTCGCGCGCGCGCTGTTGATCGCCGATAAAATCCTGACCGACACGAATTACACTGCAATGAGGAAGAAACGCTACGCCTCATTCGACGGCAGCACAGGTGCAGAATTCGAAAAGGAAAAATTGACTCTCGAAGATCTTCGGAAGTATGCAGAGAAAAACGGCGAGCCGGAGCAGACGAGCGGCAAACAGGAACTTTACGAGTCGATAATCAGCAACAGTATCTGATTTTGTCCAACTGACAGTATACTTGAGCGCCCGGTCTCCGGCGGGCGCTCAGACTCCCCTGCCGAACTGGTAATACACTTCGTTCCACTTCAATTCATTTTTGAAATCCTGAAGTCGCGTCGAGCCATCGATGAGGAGGTATTCGATGTTCGCCATTTCCGCAAAATCCTCCATGTACTCGGGCGTAAGTGCTTTGCTGAATCCGGTATGGTGTGCGCCTCCCGCGAGTATCCATGCGGCCGCGGCGGTCTCGAGGTTCGGCTGCGGAACCCAGACCGCCCTCGCAACCGGCAGCTTTGGAAGGGGTTGATCCGGCGCGACGACATTCACCGAGTTTACTATCAGTCTGAAACGATTACCCATATCGATTAATGACGCGTTGATCGCCGGCCCGGGCGCAACATTGAACACAAGCCTCGGCGGATCATCTTTCCCGCCGATCTTCAATTGATGAACCTCGAGTTTTGGCTTTCCATCCGCGATCGATTCGCACACCTCGAGCATATGGGCGCCAAGCACTTTCATCCCCGCCGGGTCGAGATGATATGTGTAGTCTTCCATGAAGGATGTCCCTCCATCCAGTCCGGCCGACATTACCTTCATCGCTCTCACAAGTGCTGCTGTTTTCCAATCGCCTTCTGCACCGAAGCCATTGCCGTCCGCCATCAGCCTCTGGATTGAGAGGCCGGGGAGCTGCTTGAGACCGTCGAGGTTCTCGAATGTTGTTGTGAATCCTTTAAATCCGCCGTCCCGTATGAATGCCCGCAGTCCGAGCTCGATCCGGGCGCCTTCACGGACATTTGCATGTTTCGCCGCGCCCTTACGAGCATTTGTGGCAACTGCATACCTGTTCTCGTACTCGTCGATCATCTTTTCGACCATCGAGTCCGTTATGTTGTTCACGTACCGGGCGAGATCGCCGACACCATACCCATTTACCGAGAATCCAAATCGGAACTGTGCTTCTACCTTGTCGCCTTCAGTCACGGCCACGTCGCGCATGTTGTCTCCGAGTCGTGCGAATTTTGCGCCCTGCCAGTCGGACCACGCCGAAGCTGCCCGGGCCCAGATGCCAAGCTTTTTCTGAACCGCTGGCTCCTTCCAGTGACCCACAACTACTTTTCTCTTCTTACCCATCCTGGTACAGATGAATCCGAATTCCCTGTCGCCGTGGGCGGACTGGTTCAGATTCATGAAATCCATATCTATCGTGTCCCATGGAATGTCGCGGTTGAATTGAGTGTGAAGGTGGACGAAAGGTTTTTCCAGAAGTTTCAAACCTCCTATCCACATTTTCGCCGGAGAGAACGTGTGCATCCACATGATGAGGCCGATGCAGTTCGCTGTCTTGTTCGCGTCCATGCACAACGATGCGATCGCGTCCGGCGAGGTCAGCACAGGCTTGAAAACGACCTTGCCGGCAATGTGCTTGGATTTGTTCAGCCCTTCGACTATCGCTTGCGAATTTTCGGCGACCTGCTTCAAGGTCTCCGGCCCATACAAATGCTGACTACCTGTTGCGAACCACACTTCATGTTTTTTAATGTCTATCATTTTCGTGTTCCCATATTTTTAGAAGAGATCGCGGCTTTCGTGGAGACAATAATGTTCGAGTTTCATTTATGCTTCTGTCCGTAGTAGGCGTTTTCCCCGTGCTTCCTCATGTAATGTTTTTTCACGATATATGCGGGAAGCTGTTTAATCTCCGGATTAAGCTGCATTGTCCTGAACGCCATCTCGGCGATTCGTTCCAGGATGAGACTGTTCTCAACCGATTGCGACGCGTTATCGCCCCAACAAAATGCGCCGTGACCGGCTGCAAGAATTCCCGGAGTGTTTCGCACATCTGTATCCTTCAGGCGATCGACGATCAACCTCCCCGTATTTTTCTCATAATCGCTCTCAACTTCCCTTTCGCTCAACAGCCGAGTCACCGGCACCGAACCGAAAAACTGATCCGCGTGGGTTGTACCGAGACACGGGATTTCCAGACCTGCTTGCGCAAAAATTGTGGCATACGTGCTGTGAGTATGAGTGATCCCGCCGATTTCAGGGAACGCCCGGTACAATTCCAGGTGAGTGGGAGTATCGGACGAGGGATGCTTTTTCCCCTCCATGACATCTCCATTAAAGTTCACGACTACCATATCCGCTGGTTTCATCCTTTTGTATTCTACGCCGCTCGGCTTGATGACAACTAGTCCCTTCTTGCGGTCGATTCCGCTTACGTTGCCCCAGGTTAATACCACGAGCCCGTATTTTTCGAGACTGATGTTCGCGTCGCACACATCTTTCTTCAATTTCTCAAGCACTATCTTGCTCTCCTCGCCTCGTCCCTGATATTAAGAAGATCTTTCATGACGTGATAAACACTTCCCGACCATTTGCGAGTACCGAAGGCGTCGTGCAGCTCCCGATAAAGGGCATTAAGTTTGCCATAAATCTCACGGTTCTCCTGACGGGGATGAAATGTCCTGTTGGTCCCAGTCATGACTCTCTGCGCCTCTGCAACCGACTCATAACCTTCCGCACTTTTACCTGCTGCAACTGTCGCAAAGATTGCGGCTCCTAGCGCGGGAGTCTGGTCACTTCTCGAAATCTTCATCGGCCTGCCGGTTATGTCGGCATATAGCTGCATGAGTAGAGGGTTCCTGCTCGCGAGGCCGCCGCAATTCACCACTTCTTTTATCTTCACGCCGTATTCCTCTATCCTGTCTATGATCGCAAGCGCCCCGAAGGCAGTCGCCTCAATAAGGGCACGATAAATTTCATGCGCCCGAGTCTGAAGAGTCTGCCCGATCAGCATCCCGCTCAATCTGACATCGACCAGGATTGTCCGATTACCGTTGTTCCAGTCAAGCGCGATCAATCCGCTTTCTCCCGGCTTCAACTTTTCAGCAGCGGCATTCAGGTTCTTGAACTTTTCATCTTGCGTCGTACCATAATCGTCAGGAGTCAAGTTATTGACGAACCAAAGGAAGATGTCGCCGACTGCCGACTGCCCTGCCTCAATTCCGTAGTAGCCGTCCATGACCGAACCGTCGACTATGCCGCATACGCCGGGAATGTCCGCCAGTTTTTCCGAATGAGGTGAGACCATGATATCGCAGGTGCTTGTCCCGATAATTTTCACGAGTGTTCCAGTCGAGATCCCGGCGCCAACCGCACCCATGTGCGCATCGAACGCGCCCACGCAGACTGTTACGCTCGTCGAGAGTCCGATCCGCTGGGCCCAATCTTTAGAAAGTTTTCCCGCCGATTTTTCAGAAGTGTACGCAGAGTCATAAAGTCTCGAACGGAGCTCGCCGAGGCCCGGCGAGAGTGAATTCAAAAATCCCGCGTCAGGCAAACCCTTCCAGGCCTCATTGTACATCGCCTTGTGCCCTGCAGCGCACACGCTTCTCTTCAACCTGTCGGGCCGGATCTCTCCGGTGAGACTTGCTGTAATCCAGTCGCAAATTTCCACCCAGCTGTATGCAGAGTCGAAAACTTTCTCATCAACTTTCTTGCAATGGAGGATCTTGCTCCACCACCATTCCGACGAGTACACTCCTCCAATCTTCCCAAGATATTCCGGTCGCATCTTAGAGGCGGCTTCCGTGATTTGAGCCGCCTCAGCGTGACTCGTGTGATCCTTCCAGAGCCACACGTAGGCGGAAAGAGTTTTATTGAATTTCCGATCAAGGCAAAGCGGCTGGCCGGTCGAGTCGACGGGCATCGGGCTGCTTCCCGTGGTATCGACTCCGATCCCGATGACATCGGTCGGATTGAAAGCAGGCTCGCTTGCCTGCGCGCTTCGAAGTGCTTCTCTCACAGTTACTTCAATTCCCAGCAGATAATCTGCCGGGTTTTGCCTGGCGAGATTTGGATCGTTCGGGTCGATAATTACGCCGTCTTTACCGGACGGATAAGGAAAAACATGGGACGCAACCTCACGGCCGTCGGCGATATCGACTATCAACGACCGGCATGAGTTGGTCCCGAAATCCAGCCCTATGGCGTAACGACTCATCTGAAACTCCGGCGGAATAATAGTAAGTCAGTCGCAGCGGACACGAGAAGGGCAGTCGGGGTCTCCGTGCCCGACGAAAGTTGGGAGGCCCCGCGCAGATCTGAAGTAATTACTTCTTCACCGAGAATTTGTAAATCGTTGTCTGTTTGTATGTTTGTCCCGGCTTTAAGGTTGCGGTCGGAAATTTCGGCTCGTTCGGCGAATCGGGATAAAGCTGCGTCTCAAGTGCAAGTCCGGTTCGATACTGATAGTGCACCCCGTTCTTCCCAACCTCGCTGCCATTCAGAAAATTTCCCGTGTAGAATTGAAGTCCCGGTTGATCGGTCGAGAGATCGATCACTCTTCCGCTCGACGGATCGTAAAGCTCCGCGACCTTGCGGACTTTCTTGTCATAATTATTCAGCACCCAGTTAAGGTCGTACCCTCCGCACGTCTTGAGCTGGTCGTTGTCACTATTGATCCGTGCACCAATCGCTGTCATTTTGCGGAAGTCCATCGGTGTACCGGAAACTTTTTCGAGGACTCCCGTGGGGATGAGTCCCTTGTCGACGGGTGTGAATCGATCCGCCGCGATCATCAGCTCTTCATCAAGGATGGTCTTGCCCGTATCACCGCTCAGGTTGAAATAAGAATGGTTGCAAACGTTCAGTATCGTCCTTTTGTCCGTTGTACCGGTGTAATCAATTCGAATCGAGTTGTCCTTTGTAAGAGTGTAAGTCGCGGTTACCGTAACAGTACCGGGGAATCCTTCTTCACCGTCCTTACTTATGTAAGTCAGCTTGAGCGCGGGACCTTTGGACGTCTCGAGGGGCTCGGCATTCCATATTACCTTGTTAAAACCGATTTTGCCTCCATGGAGTGTATTTGCACCGTCGTTGACAGTAACCTGGTACGCTTTTCCATCGAGACTGAATTGTCCCTTCGCGATCCTGTTCGCGTATCTCCCGACGATCCCGCCGAAATAGGCTTTCCCGTTTTCATATCCTCCTACGCTGTCATAACCTAGCGCCACGTCGGAAACTTTTCCATTTCGATCGGGTACCAACACGGAAACCACGCTTGCGCCGTAATCAGTGATCTTGACAGTCATACCGGAGGCATTCTTCAAAGTGAAGAGATGAGCCTCTCTGCCGTCAGATAATTTCCCGAATGGTGACTTTTCGATCATAGGTTGAGCTTTCATTTTTGACTGTCCTTTCAATGACCCCGTCACAGAAAACACGAATGCGATCGTGACAATGACAAGTATTAAGTTCTTCATTTTCATTTTCGTTTTCCTTCCAGAACTATTTATAGCGAGTCTCGAACCTTAGTTGTGTCAGAGCGTTACTTTCTTCTTCTTCCACGGTCTGAAATTAACGAAATAGATCGTGCCGATTACGATGAGGAGTAGACCCCACCAAATCCCGAAGTGGAGATTCCTGAGGACGACCTGCTTTCCAAAAGAGGAATAGAGCGCTTCAAAAATATTCGAGACGGTAATAATGATGCCGTAAAGGAGAAGGAGGCTACCGATAAAGAACCAGATCGAGATACCTTTATTTTCTACCATTGTAATCTCCTACCAGAAAATTACGTTTAGTGCGATTAATCCCGCGAAGACGACTCCGGCCCAGAAGATCGGACGCTTCAGAAGCGGGAGGTCACCTTCCGAAGGAATTTCGGTGCACCCTCTCACGAGGCCGACCAGCTCCGTCTCCGGTTTCGGTCGCGAGAGGTAGCTGACAACAACCGTTACGATGACGCAGATGAGCCACGACCAGAGAGCCCGGTACATGTTCTCAGCCATTGCTTGCGCATGAATGGAGAGGGCGATGTAGCGAAGCGCGCTGGGGTCGATCTTGACCCAGGCCCACATACCGATTGACGAGCCGATACCTGCGAACAGGCCCCAGAATCCGCTCTTCGGAGTGGCTCTTTTCCAGAGCATTCCGAGCACGACGGTGCCGAAGGTTGGCGCAACGAAGAAACTAAACAGTGCCTGCACATAATCCATTATGCTGGCGAATTGCTGGACCAAGTAAGCGGTACCGATACTTATGAGTACACCTATGATGGTACACCATCTGCCGATCTTCACGTAATACGCGTCAGCTTCTTCTTTCTTAGCCACCCGCACATGTAGCGGTCGGTAAATGTCGTACGTCCAAACCGTCGCGAAGGCGCTGACATTACCCGCCATGCCGGACATGAATCCGGCTATCAATGCCGTGATTCCGAGACCGAGCAATCCTGGTCCCGCATATCTTGCGAGCATGAGCGGAAGAACCTGGTTGTAGCTGTGAGCGCCCGCCACATTCTTTGCAACATCCTCAGGGAGTAAGCCTGGAATCAAAGCCAGCCCAAGCAGGCCCGGAAGAATCACGATGAAAGGTACCATCATCTTGAATCCGGCACCGATTATTGGCGCCATTTTCGCCGCACGCAGGTCTTTCGCGGCCAGTACCCTCTGGACTACAAGAAAATCTGTCGTCCAGTATGCCATCGAGATACAGGCGCCCAAACCAAATACAATCCCGACCCAATTGATTCCCATTGGATTGTCGGTAAAAGAACCGAGTGTCCTCCAAAGATGTGTATAATCTCCTACCGGGAAGTTCTGGTGAATTTTCGCGACCATTCCGCTCCATCCCCCTGCCTCGATCATACCAAGAATGGGGATCACCAGCGCTCCAAGCCAGATCAACATGAACTGGAGAACTTCATTGAAAATAGCCGAAAGCAATCCGCCTAGAACGACATAGACCATGACAGTGATGGACGAAACCCAGATGCTAAAATGTAAGTCCCAACCCAGGATCGCATTCATGACCGAAGCCATAGCGAACATATTTATGCCGCTCATGAGGACCGTCATGAATCCGAAAGAAACCCCAGACAGCATACTGGCGCTTTCACCGTACCTCAGTTTCAAATACCCAGGGACCGAATGGGTTTTACTGATGTGATAAAAGGGCATCATGACGATCGCCAGGAACAGCATCGCAGGGATTGCACCGATCCAGTACCAATGTGTTGCGAGGATTCCGTACTGGTAGGCGGACGCAGCCCAGCCCATCAGTTCCAGCGAGCCGAGATTCGCGGCGACGAAGGAGAGGCCGGCAATCCACATGGTCATCTTTCTGCCGGCCATGAAGAAGTCTTCACCGGTCTTAGTGAAGCGTAACAAGTAATAGCCTATTCCGAGAACGAACACGAAGTATATCGCGATGATCAGAGAATCAACCCAGTCGAGCGATACAAGTGTCGTCGGACTGAACAAGAGCATCGGGACGCGCAACGTTGAACAGTAATCCATAGCCTTCCTTCTTTAGTTGTCAGTGAAAAGTTTTGGTGAAGGAATCAAATCTGCAGCACCTTTCTTCAAGCAATGGCATGAGTATTTCGAAAAATATAACATTTAAGTAAACAACCTGCATCATGTCCGACTAATGTATTCGGCCCGTGCTCAAAATTATTCTATCGAACAATGCGGCCGAAACGTTTACTTATAAACCTTCATATCATCGATCGCTTTGATGATAACAGCGGCAATCCTTTTATGACTCGCGACGGTCGGATGGCTGTTAGCTACGTAGCCGCCCGGATAGAATCCGAAACTGGCGAATTGTATGTCCTTGTGTCCGGCCGCGTGCTCCTCATCGATCACGCGTTCCACATTTTGTACAATCCACTCCTCGTAGGAACTCACGGCAAGGATCGGCACTCCCGGATATACCCGGAGTAAAGTGTCCAGGAAGGTCTCATATCCTTCCTGAAATATTTTTGAATTCTTCTCCGATACATTTCCGTCTTTTCCCCTAAGTCCGGAATGATCGTTAAGTCCCAGACAGATGACGACCAGGTCAGGCGTCCAATTTCTAAAATCCCACTTAGGTTCCGGCGACTCCATGAGCGTTCTATTGAAATAGTGCGGCATGCAAATGTCAAGCTTGCCTTGCCAGTCACAGACCGTTCCGATCCCTGAGCGTGCTGTGATGTGGTAGTCCGCGTTGAAGTTTCGCGCCACCATTGTCGCGAAGCCGCTGTCAATATCCGTGACCGGGAACTTATCTTGCCAATTCATCTCCGGCAGCGTGGCTTCGTTTCCTTCAGCAGCGGTGAACGAATCGCCGATGAATTCAATTCTCCTCAATGGAATCGGAGGCGGCTGGTACAATGACGCTGAATCTGAAATCATAAGCCCTGAAAACGAATAGATCCCGAAAGAGATATTTCTCTGGCTGAACCTTAGAGTGTGTCGCCCGCCGACCAGGCTATCGGCAAGTATATAATCTGCATCACCGGATGCTGTACCATGGAAAACTGAATGCAATCGTCCGTCGACGTAAACATCATAGTAATTTGTAGTATCACTCATTCTAACCCCAACGCTGTCGCCATCGAACACGGCGACAATGAAGACGCCCGGCCAGGAATGCCGGTAATTGACCGGATCTGATTTGTCCCATCTGCCAAAGTATTCGGTGCGTGGATCATTCGCGGGCACCAGCTTCGCGGCGGAACTCGAACCACTAAGGAACAAAAGGAAAAAGATCACCACCATGAATGCGTTAAGGTTCATCTTCATTTCCCGCATTCCTTTCATCTGATTCTTAAAGAGGGTTTCACACCTCGCCTGGATGACCACGCCGGCAGAAAACGACTGAAGACCCCGTCCCGCCGACACAGGTCTGGTCGCGCCGAATGTCAAAGTTTACCCGCTAGCCTCCGGATGCAGTTCATCAATCCGCGTGTCGTATGATAATTGCATTTCCAGATCGTCGACTTCGGTCCCTTCTGGACGTTAGGCGCTTCATCGATTCCGCCCCAGTACCATCCTCCGTATCCATGATCGATCAGATAAGTCTTTATGTAGTTCCACTGGGTGAGGAACTTATTGTAGTAATCGTGTTTATCGCGCGGGAACATCTCAGACATCATCAGGAATGAATTGAGTGCTTCGATCTGTGACCACCATTCTTTCGTAGGCAGGACTATCGTCACGCTGTCCCGCCCCTTGAAAATGTATCCGCCGTCGTAGATCCCGCCCTTTTCGCGGTCCCAGCCGTTGTCGAGCGCGAACTCGTCGAGCTGACGCGCCACCCTGATGGTTGCGGTGTCATTTGCGTAGCCGAGAGTTTTTGATGTCTCAAGAAGGAGGTAAGCAGTTTCGACATCGTGACCGAATGAAATATGGTCGAGCTCAAAATTCTTCCGGAAGCTCTCCCCACTTGAATCGCGATAGGATACGGGAGTCCAATCACGATTGAAAAAGAGCGTCATATAACCCTTGTTGCCGACGACGATATCTCTCACTTCATGGAAAAGCATGTCCAGTCGTGCCTTCAATGTCGGATCAGGCCAGACAGTGTAGAGTTCGGTGAAAGCTTCCATGATATGTATCATCGAGTTCTGGTCCTTAGGCGGGGTCCCTCTGTACCAGTCTTTGTGAGGGGTGCCGTCCACTTCAAGGTTCTGGAAGTAACCGCCGTATTTCGGATCGTAACTGTGTTGATCCAACCAGTTGAAAGTTTTTATCGCGAGGTTCAGCGCCCCGGTGTCACCGAATGCCTGGAAATACGTAGCGAGACCGTAGATTGCAAACGCGTTGCCGTAGGCAGTCTTGGCGGTGTCGCCTCTGAACCCGAGCGGTTTCCCTTCACGGGAAACAAAATCGTAGAATCCGCCGTCCACTTTGTCCCACATTTCGTTCTCTAAAAAATGGTAGCCGTAACGCGCATCGGTATAGTACGGCTCCTTTGTACCATAATACATCGACCCGTTGGAATTCGACCAGACGTGGCGTGCCTGCGTCACAATCATCTTGACCTGTCTTCCTTCAAGCTCCCACTTGTAATTGACGTCGCTGAAATATCCTCCGTAGACCGTGTCGATTGTGAGAGGATACCAGAGATCGAACTCGCTCTTGAGGGCAGTGGCTAACTCAGATATCAGAGTGTCTTTACTTATACCGGCGTGCAGCGAAAATGGTAGAGAAGGCATTCTCGCAATTCCGGCTGAAGGACTCGAGAATAGCGCGATGACGAGAGGGAATAAAAGGAGCGATTTCGAAAATGGTCTAATCATACTAATCCCCTTTGCCTGTGAGCTTTTATCTACAGAAGATCGGGTCGGGTACGAGGGATAGAGTCTCACTCTATTTCCGATTTTCGTCCACAGTTTAACATTTCAAATTTAATGCGAACCTCGAAGAGAAACTAACAGGACGAATGAAATTGTTCTCATGCAATCTTCCTGCTTGCCGGATGATTACGCTAAGGAAAGTTGCCGATGATTAGATTAGCTGATCGGAGCCAGTCTCAGCATGACAACGTCATGTGATGGTATTTCGGCGACGAAGTTGACGTCCGTGCGGCCAATTTCCTCATGATGCCACAAGTCCTTTATAAGAAACACTCCTTTGAGAAACGGGAGATAATTCCAGTTTATTCGGATTTTCATTTGGTCATCGCCGCTGTTGAAGATACAAACTGCCCACTCGCCGCGTTCCCGCTCATTTCATCAGGACCATTTTTCCGAACTCGCTCTGAGAATTGGATTCAAGCTTGTACAAGTATGTGCCGCTGGTGAGACTTGACGCGTTGAAAGTGACTGCGTGCTTTCCTTGTGTCTGAATATCGTTTACGAGCGTCGCCAGTTCTCTTCCGAGTATATCATATACTTTCAACGTCACACGGCCGACAGCTGAAAGCTGATAGCTGATGATCGTCTCCGGATTAAATGGATTCGGAAAATTCGAATAAAGCTTGAAGTGAGATGGCCGGACAAGATTATACCGATCGATTCCCGTGGCCTTTGCAAGACGAATTCTGTACACGCTGTTGCCGGCCGTTATGTAAAGAGTCTTCCTGTCCGAGTCGCCCCAGTTGCAGTTTGTGGTCTGACCCGGTACGAGGATCGTATCCAGCGTCGCTCCGCTTGGGCTGAAAACCCAAATACCGAGCGGTCCGGCCGAAAATATATTCCCGCTCGAATCTGCCTTCATTCCGTCGGCATTACCGGACGATGTGGCCATCACCGCGAACTGCCGCTTATTCGCGATTGCAGAATCGTCCACGACATCCCACACATATATGATTCGCTTGCCGGAATCATTGACATAGAATTTTGTCTCGTCAGGTGAAAAACAAATTCCGTTCGGTTCCTGGAGTGTGCTGTCGAGGAGCTGCAAGTCGCCGAGCTGGTTGATCCTGTATATCCCACAAAAGGAAAGCTCTTTCTTCTGCCCGGTGGGTATATTGTAATCCGGATCAGTAAAGAAGATCGCTCCGTCGGATTTCACGACAACATCGTTCGGGCTGTTCAATGCTTTTCCCTTCCATGTCGATGCAAGAGACGTCTGGGAGCCGTCAGTTTCCACGCGGGCAACGCGTCTGTATCCCATCTGGCAAAAAACCAATCTTCCCTGACCGTCAAATGTTAAGCCGTTTGAATTGTTCGACGGGTTCATGAAGACCGTCGCCCCTGAATCGGATGACCATTTGTACATCTTGTTCCCATTAATATCCGAAAAGAGCAGCCCTGTTCCATTCTTCCAGACCGGACCTTCGACGAACTGAAATCCCGTCGCGATCTTTTCGAGAGTGGCCCCGGGCGGTACAGGCGATTGACAGAACGCAGAAGTCGCTGACAAGAGCAGAAGAAGGTTAAGAATCCTCATGATCATATTTCTCCGGATAATTACATTCTACTATTTCAACAAAAGCATTTTGCTGATTCCGACGTACGAAGCGGTCCTGAGCTGGCAGAAATAAATTCCGCTTGCCAGATTCTTTGCGTCAAATCTGTAGACATGAGTCCCTGCGATGAGATTTCCATCAACGAGTCTCTCCACGAGTTGTCCGAGCACATTGAATACGCTCAATTTGACATTCTGGTTTATATCGTGGAATGAGGTCAGAAGGCCGGCGACGATGACGAGTGATTTAATTTTCATCATCTTCAAAAGCATTTCCGGTTTTGGAGAATCGGGACAATTTATTAGTCGTAGATTGAATACGTTGCGTCGGTTTCGAATTTCGCCATGCTTTTTCCGCCGAATATTGTTTCGGGACCGGGTATCAAAGACAAGAAGCGCGGACCATGAATTATTGGTCGGCCGCTATTCGAGTCTCCCCTCATATTTCTCGATGACAAGATCCATCATCGCATTTGTTTCCTTTTGTACGATCTTTCGTTTCGGGTCGGCATCGAACCAAGCAAGCGTCTTCTTCACTCCCTCGCTGAATTGTATCGTCGCCTTATAATCGGGCACAAAAGTTTTTATTTTCGTGTTGTCGAAGATCGCGCAGTGGGACTTGTCTCCGAGCAAGGTGCCGGTGAGCGAGCCGTCGAATTTTATGAGAAAGTCTGTCGGTATATGCACGATCTTTGCTTCCACCCGCGCAGCCTCGGCGACCATCTTATATATCTGGTCCCATGTCAGCGCTTCATCCGAGGTAATCTGGAAGGGATGACCGATTGACTGCCGGTTGCCAAGGAGCCCTACAAACCCTTTCGCAAAATCCTCAGCGTGAGTGATGGTCCAGAGAGAAGTCCCGTCACCGTGGACTATCACCTTCTTCCCTTTCTTCATCCTGTCGACCGCGGTGTATTCACTCCAGCCGCCTATTGCCAGCGGTATCACCGTGTCATAAGTAAACGACGGACGGACAATGACGATTGGAAACCCCTCTTCCCGATACGCCCGATTCAGTCTCTCCTCGCAGGCGATCTTGTTACGCGAGTATTCCCAGTACGGATTACAAAGCGGAGTTGATTCGGTAATAACCGGAAACGTCGGCGGTTTTTGATATGCCGACGCAGAACTTATGAATACATACTGGTTAGTTTTTCCGCGGAAGAGCTCAATATCTCTTTCCACCTGGTCGGGGGTAAAGGCAATCCAGTCGACAACTGAATCCCATCTATGGCTTTTGAGAGCCCTTGATACAGCGGCCGAGTTGGAAATGTCACCTTTAATGACATTCGCCCCTGTGATCTTCACTTTCCTTTGGCCGCGGTTCAGAATGTAAAGATCCATTCCGCGTCGGACACAGAGTTTACTGACAGATGTGCTGATGTTTCCGGTACCACCGATAAACAAAACTTTCATTTATTCTCCTTCGATTTGCACCAAGGCATTACGAGATCAGACTTTTCCTTTAGCGAGTTTATTCTTGGTCAGATAAGAGTAACTATCTCCTATCCCGTCGAAAATATCTCCTCCATATTCGTCGAATTCGACAATCATCCACTTTATGTTATCTCCTCCTGCTTTAACGATGGACGGAAAGTCAAGGACGCCTTTTCCCGCGGGGACCTGCTCATAACCTTTCTCTCCGTGAACAGCGGGACCATCCTTGATGTGAAGGAGCGGTGCGCGCTTGCCGAAATCCTGAATGATCTTTGTCGGATCCTGGCCCGCAACCTTCGCCCAGTAGGTGTCGATCTCAAAGAATACGTCATTATCGAGATGTTCAAGGAGATAATAAAACGGCACAATGCCATCGTCATTCTTTTCGAAATCCCACCAATGGTTGTGAAGACCGTATCGCAAACCATTTTTCTTAAGAAACGCCGCGATCTCGTCGTGGACATCAACCATGAGTTTGATATTGGCTTCGTTCTTATACTTGTCACCCTCCGGCCAACCGTGATAAACCAGTGTGTCGCATTTATACGCGTCAGCCATCTTGAGCGCTAGGTCGCGCGCATCTCCGACTGGAAGTTCCGAATGCATGCTGAACACTTTAAGGTCCAGATCTCGAAAGACTTTTGCCGCCCGGTCAAGTGAAAGGTTTTCCGGCAGCGTATAACTCTCGATTCCCAGATAGCCGGTGTCTGCAACCTTCTTCATCGTCCCTTCGAAACCATCCACGATCGCCTTGCGAACGCTATAAAGCTGCAGGCCGATGTTCGCTTCGTAAGAGTCCGCTGAAGGAAAGAATTTAAAGCGCGGTAGGGCAAGAGCTGCCGTACCAAGTCCCATTAATTTCAGGAAATCTCTTCTGGAGTTATTGAAGTTCGACATGTTCTTCTCCTTTAAACTTTTCGCCGCTGTGACGGAATCCGGCGTCGGGTTAACGGTCAATTCACGGAGCTATGAGCCGGTAACTGACGAAGGCGACACGCTTGCCGTCCGGCGACCATGATGGTACGTTAATTGTCCCCTGTCCCCCGAAGAGGGTGGCGATGATTTTTGGCTCGCCCCCTGAAGTGGGCATGAGCCTCAGGACAACGTCTTTGTTTTCCGGATGTCCTTCGACGCTCTTGTCGTAAGAGACAAACACAATCCATTTTCCGTCCGGTGAAGGGTGCGCGAACCAATCGTTGTATCCGTCATCGGGAGTTATCTGCGTTTGTTCTGAGCCGTCGGCTTTCATTCTCCAGATTTTCATCTGGCCGGTTCTAACGGAGTTGAAGTAGATGTACTTCCCGTCCGGAGAATAGTCCGGGCCGTCGTCAAGACCGGGAGCGGTGGTGAGCCTGATTTCCTTCCCGCCGTTGACCGAAATCGTGTACACGTCGAAATTTCCGTCGCGTTCCGCGCAGTAGGCGAGCGTCTTGCCGTCGGGCGACCAACCGTGCCAGTATGACGGCGCATTCTCGGTGACGAGCCGGGGATCTCCTCCGCCGCTGGGCAAGATGTAGATGCGGGAGCTCCCATCCTTGCTCTGGTCGCTAATCGCGAGAAGTTTGCCGTCCGGCGACAGGCCATGATCGTTGTTGCACTTGGTCTGCGATCCGGTATTGATGAGAGTCGGCGTTCCGCCACCGACGGGTATTGTGTAAATCTTTCCGTCGCTGTTGAAGTACAATGTATTTCCATCGCGGCTCCAGTTTGGCGCCTCAAAATGCTCCTTAGCGCTGCGAACGATCGTTCTGACTCCCGAGCTCACGTCAATCGTCTCAAGAGTGCTTTCAAGTACCTGTTGATCCACCTTCACTTCTCCTGTCTGTGTGAATTTTACATCCGAGAAAACCGCCGTCTCCTGCGTGGTCGAGTCGTGCGAACACACGGCAAGTCCAGCATAGACATCTGCCGGCATCCTGAGCGTGATGGTTCCAACAATATGTTTCACGTCGTCCTTCACCAAGGTCAGCGTGAACTGGTCTCCGGTTCGTTCCAGAATCATCCTTGCAGGAGCGGCCACAGGAGACTGAACCTCGCTCGTCGTCCCGCCCGTTGTAGTCCTGTACTGGAGACATATCAATCCGACGCCGTGTGCGACGGCATCAACGTACGGATCGTCGCTGTTCAGCCCTGCCCGGACGACCCAACCCGCCTTGCGATGAGGCTGCTTGCCTTCGCCCACCCACGATATATCGGTTGAAAGATGAAGGTCTCCGGAGGCGTGACGCCATACATAGTAGAAATCATCCTCGTTTGCCCACATGTTGTTGCCGCTACCGGTGATGGTGTACGTATGCGCAGCGGAGTCGTACTTCATGGAACACGGAAGATGTACCCTTCCCACTTTTGTCTGTCCGTCGAACTTAGTCTGCGCGTACGCGAGCGTCGCAAAAGAGAATAAGGCAACGAGCACAAGCGAAAGATGGAAAATAGTTTTCAGATTCCGGGCCGCAGGGACAGGAGAAATTGGTCTCATGATTTTATCTTGACCTCCAGCTTTTGGTTATAACGTCATGAAGAAAATCAAAAACAGGAACCGGCCTTAAAGACCGTGATGCCAACTCTTCACAGATGAATCCGTAAGGAGCACAACTCCAGACTGAGGTCATGACCAGCGATTCAGCCCGCCCGCATCGAGGTTCAAGCCCTCCGAAAACCGATCGATGAACTTTCCCGCATGCCTTCTGGTCATCTTAAACAGGTCTCCTGTTTATTCGACGTGACGGCTTAAAATTAGAACCTTTGTGCCATAATGACAAGAGGACTTTCCGATCGGTTGAATTGCATCTCAATCCCGAGCATCAATTCAGGAATGGGATCACCGCTCCGCGCTCCGATCTGAAAACAGAGCGACCGAAGGAGTTCCTCTCTCATTCCTAAATACGCTGCATTGGTCGAATTCATCCGAGCACAAGTTCATTTGTTGTTCACCCAATACTCACGGATGCCTGATGTCAAAGTAAAACTAAATGAAGAGCTGCGTCCTGATTGCGATTTCAACTTGGAACTTGCCATGATTCATTTCAATAATATCATTTTATCTGTTGCGATCACGCGCGAGCCCTGGGAGAGCCGATAGAAGTAGACACCGCTCGGCACGCTTTGACCCTGGCTATTGCGGCCGTCCCACTCAACTACATGATCCCCTGGAGCAACTGTGCCGTGAACAAGCGTTCGTATTTTTTGGCCGAGCAAATTATAAACGGATAATGTGAATTCAGCTAGCTCCGGCACGGAAAAGCTGATCTTAGTTGTCGGGTTGAAGGGGTTTGGGTAATTCTGTCGTAACTGAAATGTCGCGGACTTCTCATTAGTGGTCTTGATCCCGGTTGCTCCTGAAGTCGGAAGCGTAATCTCCCATAATTTCGGTGCACCGTTAGGCTGCTCCAGGCCGGTTTCCGCAACAAAGAGTCGGTTGCCGACAAGCTCCTCTCCGAGCGGCGAGTTGAAACCGGATATCATCCTCGTAACGTGAGCCGCATAATTACCGGTGTCTTTCACGAGATTGACAACCAGGAGATCCTGACTGGTATCGCCCAGGTCGCTTACCAGCCTACTTGTCGCAACTGATATCACGAATCCGCTTCCCTTCAGGTCTCCGGCGAGGATGGAGTCCCTGTCGAAGGCAATCCCATCGGGCGATCTGTGCGGCGTCAGAGATGATATTGTAGTGCCCGACTGACTCGCGTCCATCACCTGACCTGTCGCCGTGTCACGGAAGTGATCGGCGTCAGGACCGTAACTCGGGATGGGATAGGTGAACGTGATGCTGTCCGGCGCCGCAGGGTACGAAGTATCGTTGCTGAAAGTCTTATAAAGATTTCCTCCGCCCCAGGCGTACGGACTCAGGAGAGGATCTGAATGAGAATCGTAAGGAGTAAACTGCTGAGGAGTGATATCTGTGCTTATGCGCCATGGGAAACCGTAATGGAGCCCAGGTCTGAGCCAGTTGATTTCCTCTGGATCGTCACGGTCGCCGGAATTCTCGACGCCTATGAGGTCTCCGTTCCCGTCGTACGCAAAATCAAATTCATTCCTGATCCCTTCACAGAAAAGATACCCATTCGATCTCAGCCAAGATCGATCATCCTGAAGGATGACGTCGTTGCCGTCCACGGGGAGACGGAGTATGATCGAAGTGAGACCGACTTCGCGATAACCGTTTTCAACTTCTCCATGATCCGTTCCAGCGCCGCTGTTTACATACAATGAGTCGCCTGTGGGATTGAGTATAATCCCGCTCATTCTATGGTTATAAATGTTGCCGTAAGCGTAAGGGACCGTCGTCGCGATCACGCTCCATGTGCGCGTCTCGCCACCGACGGTGTCGGGGATACCTTTCACGATGGTAGCAGTCCCGAGGACACTTGTGGAATCGTTTCCGACTAAATACATGGTTCCATCGCTCCCGAACGTCATCCCGAGGGGAGCGTTCAACCCGTGGTCGGAGGTAGTGTAAACTGTCGTCAGAGTTGCCGAAGAACTATCCGAACTGAAATTTACTCGTTGGATTATTCCGTTGTTCTGCAGGACGTAAAGGTCTCCGGTCACAGGGTCCCGCCTGATCCTGACCGTATTATGACCGAGAACAGCTAGTTGTTTTATTGAAACTCCCGTATGGAGCACCTTCGGCTGCGCCTGAACGTTTGCGCATTTAACGAAGGTGAAAATAAATACCGCGAGCAATATCCGTTTAGCAGTGACAAGTAACATCTTAGCATCTCCTTGGTTCGTGCGCAATTCAGGTAACTGCTGACTCACCGAATTCCGAAGAGTCGTAATTCCATTAAGAAAATCAAATCCGCGCTCTTGGGTCTAATCCCGTCGGCATAGCGGCAACTACTTTCGGCAATGTCGTAGTAGGGCTTCGACCCGTTAGTCCCGCATAGTTGATTGTACCTCAGCTGCGGGTCGCCATCCGTTTGCAAGTCCAGTATACAAATCGTGGGGCTTCATTACAATTATTTCGACAGAGAAACAGATTGGAGCTTTGATGTTAACACGCCGCTGAAAAATACTATGAGATAATCTTTTTGAATTAGTCTGAACAACCGATTCGATGTGATAATACATGGCCGCAATTTCAGCCGGCCAGATCAGCGCGAGCTTTCTCCATCATGAGGAAGAAGGCTTGCCCCTCGGTAGCCGTGCCGGGGTGATCGAACTCGGGCGAACCACACACCCCTTGAACCATACCAAGTTCATCGACTTTCGATCGGGCGGCCTCGTACATCTTGTCGGCGCGCGATTCGTATCCTCCATCAATCCAGCCGCCCTTGATTCCGCGATAGATCGAGTACGCGAGCATTTGCGAGAGATTTGTTTCAATGAAAGAGCCCGGATTGTCGATGATGTTGTGGAACAATCCGTCTGTTCTAATGTGCGCGAGGCATCCGTCGATAAGGTCACGAACGTAGCTCATCAGCTTATCTCTCACGGCGCGCATGGATTCGGGCATGGCGTGTATCACTCTTGTCATGCCTGCAGCTGCCCAGCCGTTTCCTACTCCCCAGAAATCCTTTCTCGCGAAATCATTCTTTTCGCAGTCCCACATATGTGACAGAAGTTTTTTCTCGGAGTTCCAGAGAAATCCTCGGACGCCGTCGATCTGCTTCATAGCTTCATCGAATTTCCCCGCCGTCGCCAGGAACGGCGGAAGCATATAGAGAGAATCGCTCCACACCTGAGGAAGATTTGTAAAATGATAAACTATACCCTCTTTGTTCCTCGGCGCCTTCTCGAGAAAGTATGTCAGCATCTTGTCATAAGACGCCGTCATGTTGGGATCTCCTGTCTTTTTTGCGGCCCACAGAATGGCTTCTCCGGTTGAGGCAGCGTCAGTAGATGCGAATTCTTCGCCGAGCATCGCAGGCCGCCCATCCTGTGCCTGTCTTAGGACGGCATCTCGTGCCATCAGGATGACGAGATCGGAATTGCCGGTCTCGAGCATCGCCTGCATTGCAACACCTTGTTCCCATGTCGCACGCTGCAGGCTGAGCATCGCGAGCTTCACTTTTTCAATCAGCATTTCATCACCCTGACCCGTACTGGACTGCGAACCAAAAATCCTCTCGAACATTTTACCCGTGCTCCCCGCGGCAATCGCCGCGAGCGGAATGCCCTCCAAAAAGTTTCTTCGTTTCACGATTCCCTCCTGACTGAAGATTCATTTGTCGATCGGATTCATGTTGTTGAAAAGATAATCTGCCGCCATGGACAAAAGAATGAAATCTGTCGCGCCGCCTCCAAGCACGTATTCTCCCTGCTGCCAGAAGTATGGCCAGGTTTTTAGTTCCGGCAGGTCTGGGCGTATTAAAGCGGTGCCGCTTGCGATCCCTCCTGGAATATATGACCAGTCGTCGCGGTTCGCGCCGTAAGCAACAGTCATCGAACGCGCACCGACGCCGGAGGCAAAAGAAGACGTGTTCTCCCCGGGGTGGCAGCCGAGGACGAAGTCGAGCGCGTTGAATACGTAGTCCGATTTGAAGATGGATGGAAAACCAAGATAGAGAAACAGCTGTTCTACACCGAAGGATTGGATTTCCCAACCTGCTCCCCAAATATACGGCTCGTAAGGAACACCGTATGGATTTTGCTGAGATCTCTTCGAAATATCTTCAAACGCTTTGCGGACGGCCGCTTCAATCTTTTCTTTGAATTCCGGGTTATCCAGTTTCCTGACAACTCTTCCAATGACGATACTATACGGCATAATGTTTTTTGAAATTAAGTCGGCATTGTCGAGGAGCAGTCTGGCATAAGCGGGATTCGAAGTAGAAAGAAAGAGCTCCGCAGCTGCATTTATCCTGAATCTTGCCGGCGCCGTGGAATCGCCGTCATAAATCCTCTCGGCGATCTCGATGCACTTCTCCGCCATCGCAGGGTCGAATTTCTTCATGACCCTGTAAGCCGCGGCGAGTGTCGACGCGACATACAATTCTCTTCTAGGATTTTTCTCCGTGAATACAATCCTGTCGTCTTGCGGAAGAGGACGGTGAAGAACCGGATCCGTTTCACCCGCTTTGTAGACCAGGTTGTCCGTAGCATTTTCGCCGTCCCCGAGTAGAGTGTATTGGTGCAGTGTCGCCTCCTGGATTCCCCTGTACAGCCTTCCGAGCGATTCGTAGCTTCCTATTATCGACAGCAGTCCATGTTCGACCTGTTGCAGAATGTCAGGCTTCCCGTCCGGCTTGTGGAGTTCAGTCAGCCTGGCATTCTCGTCGATCGATGTTTGATCGAAATTATTTCCGAACAACTCGTACGCCAGAGCGAGTTTGTAAACTGTCTCCGCCTGCGATTCGATTCTCAGGTCATAATCTCCGGCGTCGTGCCAACCTCCGATGTTCAAACCGGGGACATGCTCACCGGATTTGTACTTGGTCAGCGTCGAGGGACCCTGAAAGTAACCGTCAAAATGGTCCTCGTTGATGGGAGCCATCGTCGCATCATCCATATGACAGAGTCCGTGCCACACGCGGTACCTGTCCTCGACTTTCATGTGACACATCTGCTCGGGGAGAAAATATTCAAGAGTCGGCTGCCACACGTCGTTCGCGTAAGCATCGTCGGAGATTAGAAACTCGTTCGATTCTGAACTCCCGTACCTGATCTTATACAATCCGGTTTGTTTGATGTCCGTGAAATCGAATCTAAGATATTTGTACCTGAGGAAATTTCCCCACGGTGAAGGAGAGCTGTCGCTCTTCACCACCCGTTCGGAATTCGAATCAATCCTGATCAGCTCAATCGGCGTGAATGAATCGGTCAGCTTATCGAGCTCTATCACAGCGAATTTAATTTGCGCGGGGGCGTACCCGACCTGCGAGACTTGAACGACCGGCTTGTATCTCCATGTTGTGTCGATGCCCGGACTGATTGTCCACTCGAGCGCGTCGGTAGTGACGCCTGCAGGAATGGTAGACCTCAGAACGAACCAGCCGTTATTGTACAGACCTCTGCCGTCGAGTAGTTCCAGATTAGATTTGAGACTGACAATCTTAATTTCCTTATAATTATTACCGGGTGCGACGATCAACTCTCTCCCAACGGCCATTGGAGACACCTGGAGCTGTCCCTCTGAGTCAGGGTTCACAGGGCTGTCCACCTGCCGCGGGAAAATTCCCGGATTGCCGTCCATGAAATAATGTTCTCCGAAAAGGCGACCGGGATACAATTCGAGATTAAATCCTATCTTGTTAGACCAGCTGTCAGGAAGCGGCTTATCAAGATTTACCATAACGCGCAGGCTTGTACCGACGGCCTTTGTGATGATTGTATACTTAAACGCCAGATCGGGATAATCGATCGGGTTGTATCCCTTTTCATTTCTGCTTGAATCCGGGTACCACAACGTGACTTTGATCGTTCCGTCTTTCCTGTCGATCGTGCGGCTCCCGAGTTTCGGGACGGGAGACCATTGGCCGGGCGTTGGGTCGATCCGGACATCTCCATTTGCCGCAACACGCTCGCCGAACTGCACGATGGTGATTCCGCCTTGATGACCTTCGGGGTAGAAGTCATCGAAGACCATAACGTTTAAGCTTTGCAATTCGTAGTAACCAAGATCGTTTATTCGAAGGGAGTTCAGAGGTTGACCGGATACCCTTGACGCGAAAGCTAGGACCACGAATGAAAAAACAAAGAGACAAGACAGTCTAGACATGCATCACCTTTAGAATGCGGTTATGACGGTTGGATTTGATCCGGGCTACACGGAAATTCACTTCCGGTTCTCCAGCCATTTCGAAAGCGTTTTCTCGAGATCGCTTCCGCGGAGCTCCATTCCCATTGCGATGACGTTGCCGTCAGGCCCGACCAGGATATTCTTAGGAAGCGAATAGGCATTAAAGTCCCTGAAAAGCTTGCCGTTTATTCCGTCGTATATGAACACATTCGCCCACGGCATTTTTGTCGAGTGAAGGAATTTCAGCACGACACCGGCAGAGCTGTCAGCTGACAGGCTGATGATGAGCAAGTTCTTCTTCATGTATCTTCCGTAAGCGCCTTGCAGGTTCTTGATCTCATCAATGGAAGCACGACTTGTCGTGGACCAGAAATTCATAAGTAGGTATCTTCCTTTCGGCGAATCATTGGATATCGTCATTGAGTCTATCATGTCAACGACATTGAAGCGCGGAACAGGCTTGCCGATCTGTATTGAACTCATGTGGTAGAAAACTCTCTGCAGTTCCTCAGCTTCCGGAGTGTTACCGTACTGGTCGGTGAGAATGCAATAATAGCGAAGCGCTTTCTCGTCCGCTCCCTGGTATAGTTTCCTTTTGAATTCATTCGATAGCAGAATGGACTTGGTCTTCTCGACCGGATTGCTTGTCAACACCATGTCAACGTATTGGCCCCGTCGCGCTTCATTATCATTGTAGCCCACGTGATCAAAGGCATCAGAGATTGCACCCGGATCGAGTCCCCAAATATAAGACGACGGAGGAATCTCCGATACGGTCTTCCGGCAGGTTGATGAGTCAGCGTAATGCCTCAACGATTTCAGGACAAAATACTCGAGATATATTTCCTGCCGCAAGAGATGGTTTGTCTCATTCATTAATTGGCTCTGAAGTGACGCCAGAGCGCTGTCGGTATTAAAAACCGGTCCGCTTCGTTTTTTCTCTATCGCTTCCAACTGCGCGTGCGCCCATTCTATTTTGTCACGCTGGGTCTCGAGGTAAATCTTTGCGAATCGGGAATCAAACGAGTCGGTAGGTGCGAAATTAAAATTTGCCTCTTGATTCGAGGTGACAAGCTTTCGGGGATCGAAAGTTATCGTGATCATGCCTTTTTTCGAGATCAAGAAGGAACTAAAGCCAGCAACCCCATTACTTATGTACCCATCGGCTTCAGTGCCTTCGACTTCCCTCGCGGGACTCACTCCGACCACGCGGTAGATTACAGTGTCGGACTCGTTGTCGATCACGGCCGAATAGCTCCCGTCGGGTTGTAGTGACATCGTGACCGCGTCGGGTGGATACCAGCGGTTGAAGTTTCCAGTAATCTTGACCTGCCCTAGGTGGGCGAGGTATCGGTGCGTCGCGAGACGAACATTGAGTTTGACTGACCGCTTCTTGTCGACATAGAGTGGGAGAGCAAAAACGTCATGATATGTTCCCGTGAAATTCAACATCCACACACCCTTTGATCGGATATCGATCCGGAAACTGCCATCTGTTCGCGCTTGCATCCCTGCTCCTGACAAGGGCTCAAGTGGGCGGGCAACGAAGAGGCGAGCCTCCCTCATCGGTTTTCCGTCGCCGCCCAAGATCCTTCCGGTCACTACTGTTTGGGAGAAAGAATACCATGAAGAAATAAGTGAAAGGAACACGATCCAAATCATTTTCCGCATCTACTACTCCGCCTTGTTTTAGAGTAAACGGATGAGAAAGTCAGCGCGCAACGACACGATTCGGCGGCTTCCGCTCTCAAATTCAATTTAGGGAAAATGGATCAGTTAATTGACATCCGATTCAACAAAAGGAGCCGGAAGACTCGGCGTCCTCCGGCTCCATTGAGGAAAATATTTCGGCCAAATTTACATTGGACGAAAACCAATCTTCGCGAATCTGATTACTTCATCAGGATCATTTTCTTCGCGATGGAGACGCTGCCGGCCTGCAGGCGATAGAAGTACACGCCGCTGGCGAGCTTGCTTCCGTCAAAGGTCGCAACATAGTTGCCGGCCGTTAATACGCCGGAGAACACCGTTGCAACTTCCTGGCCGAGAACATTGAATATCTTCAACGTCACATAACTCTTCTGAGGTACGGAGTAGTTGATCTGAGTTGCTGGGTTGAATGGATTCGGATAGTTCTGGCCGAGGGTGTAATTGCTCGGGACTACCTTATTCGGAACTTCCCTGATCGCGAGGAGAGGCTGGTCGACTGATGCCCAGCCGCCTGCCGCATTGTACGCAGCAATCTTTGTTGGGAACCAGTTCAAATCGCCAATCGGGTATCCGCCGACGCCGCCGGTGTACAGAGGGGAGCTTGTCGGATATGAATCATCGTTGAAGCTCGGATACGTCGTGCCCGAGGAGTTCGAGTACTGGTATGTCAGGTTCTGAGCAACGTCGATGCCGGGATGCTGCAAGCTATCGGGATCATAGCCCCAGTAGCCGTCGCTGGCACCGTGGAACATGGCTGTCAACCAGGTCAGCATATCCGGGCCGTTCGTCATCGGTTTTGTAAAGCCAGGATTGATCCCGAGGTATTCGGTCGGTGTGTTCGAAGGATCACTTGACGGTGTGCCAGACGCATCCTCGAGATTATTCTTATAGATGAAGTGCGGATGCCAAGTGAACATGCTTGCAGTACGCGCATTCATGATCGGCTCAGCCTGGATCAGGCCGTGAAGCCCAGTAGTTACCGTATCGTTGTACGCCGCATAGAACGGATACAAGAACGTTGTGTCCAGGTAAGTGGCGTTGTTCTCGTAGTGGACGATGCGGGCGAGTTCTTCGGGATCAGACGAATTCGTTGTCACGCCACCGATTACGAGCGTGTCGAGACCAAGACCCTGTCCGTAAATCAGTCCATCGGGATCCTGACCGGGTCTGTCGTTGAAGCGTTCGCCAGTGAAGTGGCCGTTTACGACAAGGTTGTTTCCGAAATACGCCTCGTGGAAGTTGTGTCCGAGCCACACGAACTTTGCGCAGTTGACCATGGTGTTATGATCGCACAAATAGTACGCCATCGAGTCGTTCTGGGTTTGCAGCCAGCCGAATCCGACGTTCTCGGCGGTGTTGTTGACTTCGATCAACGAGTCGACAGTGACGCCGGGGATGTGATAGATTACTCTTCCGGCCCACCACTGACCCGGGTCGATCGAATTACGGAACAGGTCATTTGTCAGATGTGTGTTCGTTCCGCTGCCCTGGATGCAAATGAACGGACCCTGTGACCACTCAAACACGCAATGGTCGATCCAGATGTTGGTATTGTTGGATTCTTCATAAACGGGCTGCCAGATTTCTCCGCCGCCTGTGTGCCATGCAAGGATCCAAACATACTTCAACGTCATGTCGCCGTACGCATCGATCACGCGATCATCATAGTTTGCACTTTGATTCGGCGCAAGCTGGATTACCGGCAGGGTTGAGTCCGCCGTAGCAGGTTGTCCAACGATCATCAGATGGTAACCGGTGCTCGCGATGTGGATCGTATTGAAATACGTCATGCCACGTTCCAATACGTAGACCCTGTTGGCATCGACGCGCGCGCCGGCAGCGGTGGTGTCGCCCATAATTGCGCTTGAAAGGGCGTCGTTCACCGGTGCCATGGTGTTGTCGACCGCCGCCACATACGTCGTGTCTCCATGCGTGACGTTAGCAGTCCACTGTGCCTGAAGGCTGATTGGAACAATGAATAGTCCCAGTGCTAAAATGGAAATGAACTTCTTCATCTTTTCTCCTTCTGATTGTTTAGTGATTTATCAAACAAACAGTTCAAGCTGAACCTCAATCTAATTCTGCCCCGTCCATCCCTCCTTCCATTAAGATCATCACAAAGATGATTCTTTTTTTTTGATTTGTCAACAGCAACAATCGGAGAGGTATCCGGCGGGGTTTCCGCCGGACCACACGATTGTCACGCGATTCATCAACTCAAATTTGTCAAAGTGTGTATCTCACTCCGAGATCGGCGGTAAAGCCATAGAAGTTCTCGTACGATATGAAACCCTTCGTCACCTGATTAGATTCGTCGGGTCTCGCAGTCAGATTATTGAGATTGAGATAGAACTGCAGTCCCGGCAAGATGGAGCCGGGTTGGAGCAAGTATCTGACAGCAGCGTCGGCCCTGAAATAAGACTGGTTCTGATAATTGTTATTTACATCAGAATTGACCGCGGTCAGGACTGCGCCCTGGTAAATGAATGATACACGCGCCGAAAATCCTCCAAGATCATAACCGATCGAACCGTTGAATATGTCCGTTGGCTGTTGCACCAATCGCCCGGCATATTCAGAATCCGGAAGAATAATCACAGACTTTCCGACAGATTTCGATCTGATTATCGGATAAAGGGTATTCGACCAGATATGAGTGTAGTTGACTCCCAGGACCAAACCGTTAAGCGGCGCGGGGAGATACCAGAAGCGATGCTCGAAGTCTGTCTCCACTCCACGCAGGTAGGCGGGGTGCGGATTGTTCACCCAGTCATTGATGGTCGCGCCGCCCGGAGCGAATCCCAGTTGGAGAAGAGTATATCCACCTACAGTAGAGGTCGTCGAATCAAACGCAACGGGCGGATGAACGAGCAACGGGTAGCCTCTCTGATAAATGAATCCATTAATCTGCTTATAGAAACCATCCAGAGTAAACAGTCCAATCGAGTTGCTGTAAAATGACAAGATCACATCGTGATTGTATGCGCGGGCCGGGACGAGGAACGGATTGCCGAGTGAACCGTACCCACCGTTGCTGCTGATGTAGACTCTCGGAATCATAGCAGTGAAGTCAGGGCGACCAAGCGTCTGTGTATATGCGTAACGAACATCAAGCCAATCCGTGATCTTGTACTTAGCCTGAACCATCGGGAGAAGAAAGTGGTTGGTTGTCACCGCATTGATCGTGTCCTGATTGAACGCAACCTGACGCACGCTCTGCTGTTTCACGGCATACGCCGTTATATTATTCGCATCGTTTTCATAACGCACACCTCCGACAACCATGAACTGCTGCCCGAGGTCGAGCTCTGCCATTCCATAGCCGGCACTTAATTTTTCGAGGTAAGTATAGTCGTTCAGGTACAGTCCCTCAGCACCGTTGACGGGTGCAATCTGGTTCTGTACAACCGTACTTGGATTCGTTTTGTCGTCAAAGAGCGACATCCTGACCTGATTTGGGTAGCCCAGCGTCGACGTCCAATTGAGATCTCCGACATGTTGGTCTGGGAGAAAATTTTCCCAGACAGTCGGGTCGGGATTTGTAAAATTGAGAGCTGAAATATTACCACCTGAGGCACCGCCTAATGGAGCCATTATGAGTGTCGGGTAAAGCCGTTTGATATCGTTTATCACATCCTGGCTACCACCGTAATACGCGTCAGCGTAATATCTGGTATCATCGTTCACGCGTTTGATGTCTGTGTATTTTCCTCCGAACTTGAAGAACCCTGATGCGTCGGACGTAATCACGAACGGGATTTTCACGTTCGCCTGGTAAGCCTGGTTGGTGTTCTTAAATGAGAGAACCTGGTTGCCCAATCCTGCCAGTGCAATATTGGAATCTTTAGGGACGGAGTAGGTCACAAGTGTTTGCGGCGACATACCCGCGCCGATGACGGCGTTTAATGTAGGAGACCAACCGTTCGTCTGAAGAAACTGTATATAGGGGGCAGACGGGGTCCGGTTCCAAACATAGTCGTTAGCGGCACCGACGTCAAATTGGAGGAAGCCGAGATCATACTGGCCTTCCAGTGAATTTGTCATCAAGTCGTTCGTGCTCACACCGCCAGAAACGTTGTACACTTGCCATCCCGCGTTGTTCCATGGAGGATAATAATTAAGCGAGTAATCGGAAGTCCGCGGATTAAGTCGTCCGAAGAAACTTGAGAGAACGATCCTTCCATTCGGTAGCCTGTAATCCATCAAAAGGTTGCCGCTGACCCTGTTTCGTGATTCGTAGTGCCTGTTAAGTAAAAGGTTGCCGACACGCACCTGTTCCTGTGCGCCGGCGCCGATAACCTGATAGCCCGCGCTCAGTTGATCTGAGCTTCGGTCCACTTGCTCGGCGCTCAACAGGAGATATGCGCCCAGCTGATCACCGAAGAACCTGTCGCTGACCGATCCGGATACTTTATAGTTGCTGTACTTGCTTCTGAACTTGTTGTAACCCGACTGCCACAGCAGGTCTGTATGCAATCCCGATGGAGCGTCGTTTAGTTCCATGTTGACGTAGCCGCCAATTGCCTCCGCGTCCATATCGGGAGTGATATCCTTATAAACCTCGATTGTCTTGATCATGTTCGGGTTTATCTGATTCAGGTCTACACTTCTGTTTGTGCTGTCGGTGGCTCCGAGTGTAACGCCGTTGATCGCCACTGTGTTGAACTGTGGGGCAAGTCCTCTTATCACTATCTTGTCAGCTTCACCGGAGCTTCTAGTTACCGAAATGCCGGGCAAGCGTCCGAGAGCTTCTGCGGCATTGAAGTCGGGGAGTTCCTGAATCTTCTTCGCCGATACAACATTGACTATTGAGTTGGACGAGAGCTGCTGGTTCACGGCCTGAACCTGTCCCTCGGCCTGTGCAGTAACCACCACAGTTTGCCCGGTGATTGCCTTTGCTTCCAGGTATATGTCCTGTTCAATGTCTCCGTTATCCGGAAGATTTAGATCGATGGTTGTAGAGTTATACCCGATATAGGAAATGGTGAGTGTCTGCTGACCGGACGGAGCATTTCGAATTATATAACGGCCGTTGAGATCCGACGCTGCACCGATGCTGGTTCCTTTGACCATGATCGTCGCTCCCGGCAGCGGATCCTTTGTGTCCTTGTCAAACACCCGTCCCCTGACTGTGCCTGTGCCTGCGGCCATGAGCGTTTGGGATGAAACAACGAAGAAGACACTCAAGGCTGCTAAACTTCTGAATAAAATCCGAAAGCCACTTGATGACATAACTTTCTCCCTGCTTTTAAATCAATCCACTTCGGCCTGGCAAATATCGTTTAAGCGATTGCTTCATCTCTTCGGAATTATAGTGGGTGCCCGTAAAATGCAGGTGAAAGCTTCTTCTGACCACTCCCTACGTCATCTGGCTGGGCGCAAACCGCCATCCGCGCCCGGGACGCCGCATCTCCATTTTCTTGACGCAAAGACCGTGAGACCTTCGATCATCCGTCAAGATCGAACTGAGCGGCAGATCGCATTCCTCCTTCAAAGTCCGGCAACCACAAATTTGAACGCCACAGAAATAAAGAGGCGGAACCACTTTGGGTTCCGCCTCTCAATATGGAACAGCTTACTTTATCAGCATCATCCGCTGGACTTTGGAATAGGTGCCAGCTGTCAATTTGTAGAAGTACACGCCGCTAGCGTACCTGGAGGCGTTGAAGGACACCTCGTGAGTACCCGCGCCTTGTCTCTCATTGACTAACGTCGTTACCTCGCGTCCCAATATGTCGTAGATCTGCAGCACGACTTTCGAGTCTTTCGGCAGATCGTAACGAATAATCGTTGACGGGTTGAAGGGATTCGGGTAGTTGTTATAAAGCATGTATTCTTTCACAACGTTGAGTCCCTTTACTCCCAGATCAACGAGCGGTGGTTGGGTTAGCCCGACAATGTCAAGATTATCGAACAGTACTCCACCAATCCACTTGGTCGTGTCATACGGAGCAGGATAATACATCACCACTCCCACCGTATGCTTCTTAGTGGGATCGATCTTACCTGCGTTCGCAAGCGAGTCGACGTTGATCGTCATCGTGTTCCACTGATTGGCTTTCAGCATTCCGCTTGCGCCGCCGACGGTGTCAACAAATGCCACGCTGTCAGTCGCGCCGCGAGAGAGATAGAACTTCACCACCGCGTGGTTGGGGAACTTATTCGGAAGGTAAATCTGGAATGAAGCGGACAGTGCAGTCGAATCGAGCGCTGCGTCGGCCAGCTGCAGACTATCGCGCTGAATACCAGACTTATGAGGTGCCGCAGTGAAATTCATGGTGTCCACAAGTACATAGGTTCCATTGCTCGTGACGAAATCAGCCTTTCGTGCAATCTTGCCATTGGGAGCAGAGCCAGACACGTAGAAACCCTGCAGTCCGGCGTTCTTGCCGCTACCGGCTGCTTCGAAATCAGCTGCCGCCCAGACCGGCGGTGGCGGAGTCGCCGCCGAGCTGACGATCTGAATGTTGTCGACATACACTACACCCTTCGCAACGTGCGCAGTATCCCCGTTATAGTGGAACTGGATACCGAAATCTCCTATGTCGTTAGTTCCGGGTAGGTAATGACCTGCCGAATCCGAAATGCTGAGTGCAAGAATCGGAACCGACAACGGATACCAGATATCTCTTGGCATGTTCTTTACGAGATAATCCGTGTTTGTCCACGTCCACGCGCCGCCAGCAACCGGCTGGTAATAGAGACCAAACGCAGTGCTGTCGGAGATTGTATCTGCCTTCGGGATGAAGACCCACATCGTAAGAGCCAACCCGGTGAAGCCCGCGCCGGCCGAACTGACGTGGCCCTTGTAGGAATTCGCAAGACCTATTGCATCCCAATCGTTCAGTCCCTGTTGATTCAGCGCCACTGCAAGAGCACCACCAGTGTTGCCCATCTTCACAGTCGCCTGCTGATAGATCGAATCGATGAACTTGTGGGGACCCCAGTGGTTATAAGCATACAGCCCAGTCGTGCCGGTCGAATTGAATTGTTCAATCTGTTCTCCCGGAAGATTGGCGCCGTCGATCTCCGCGTTGTCTGTGTACCATGTCCCGTTCCAGGTGGAGTCGGCACGTGGGGCTGGATACAGCTGCAAGCCAGATTGTGCAATCGGGTACGCAAACGCACTGTCAAACCCGGCCTTTCCCGCCGCATACTGTGCTACAGGGAACGAAAGAGGATACCACTTGTTCTTCGGGACATCTACCGCGTAGTGAACTTCCTCTGTCCAGTTCCATGTCGTCGACGGCATGGCATAAGTATCAATCTTGAAACTGTCCGGCACCGACTGAGTTGACGGAAGGTATACCCAGTACGTCAGGAACTCTGCGGCGCCCGGCAGCACCAAACCTCCAGCAGGTCCGTCGTACTCAAGACGCGCGTGCTGGCTGCCCGTTGTGAATGCAAAATTGATTGCAGCCACACCATTCGCGGGGTTATTAGGATCTGTCATCTGCTGTAATGTGTAATGCGACGTGTCGCTGTCGCTGGATTTCTTGAAGCCCTGTAGGTCACCTGCCGTATTGAAGTTCGCATACACCTGAGCCTTAGCATGCGGACTCAACAGCAACAGGCCAATGAAAAGTAGTAAGACCTTCTTCATTTTTGCTCCTTTACTGTTTTAGGGATTTGTTGTTTGGGGAGAAATCAAAGGTATGTCCAAATTCCCGATGCCCTGATTTCGGGAACAATAAAAGGACACAACGCCATAACTGACATACATTCCTGCAGCACCGCCTGAACTAGTTACCTTTTCCCAACGATCTTAGTCTACAAAACTTCAGCCTAGAACGCAAGTCCTTTTTTCATCTAAATTCAAAATGAAGTGGCTACAGAACACACTCAAGAACGTGTCATCAACATTTCCGGCGATCATCGTCCAAAAATACAGGATTTGCCGAGCGAGTGACCTGATCCATCGGAGGATCGTTCAACGCCGCCCGATTATGGGCTTCAATACATGCTGCTTACCATTTCGTTTTTGGCTCTCAACTCAATGCGCCTCTATAATAGCGATCCGTTCGCCTGCCGTTCTTGACATATTCCTCGAGTCAACATAACAATTCCGATTGTAAGATGACTCATTTACCCGTTTGACCAATTTCGAAGCCGCAGTGAAGTCGGTTGCGATCAATACTAGTTTCAACGTGCCGCAGTCCAATATTGGCAAGACCTTGATTAATAAAGTGGCTCTCTGGAGAGAGGTGTGAGTTCTACTCCGTCCTGGTCACTGTCCCGATACATTTTTTTCGGAGAAAACTTCCCCCAGGTTTAGAAGAGCGTGAGTTCAGAACACGATACGACTTCCCGTCAGTCAATTATATGACAGCTGACTTAGCGCTGTGAGGAGCTCGATCTAGAGTGCATCCGTCGAGAGGCACACTGTCAAAATGTGTGATGTCGACCGCGTTTGTAAAGTAAAGTTCCTTTACGTCCCCCCAGCTGATGTTAACGTCGTACAATTTGATGTTTCCCACATCGCACGCGTAAAATGCCGGAACATCATGTGCGAAGATAGAAGACCTGTGGTCTATTACCGGCCGAAGATCAAAGTTACCACCGCAAGTACTGTTCAGCTCGCTATCATTTATATGGATGGAACAGTTGTGGAACGTGACGTCTTCGATCCCGCTTTCATCTGTTCCATACATGAGAACCCCGGATTCGCCGTTACAAATGACATCATTGAATCTGATGTTTCCAATTTTTCCAAGCTTCACATTTTCTTTTCCCCTGATCGCTGAGATATGAATCGGCTCACCGTTACCCCCCCAGTCACCTGTAAACAACCTGGTGTGTATAATGATATTGGAGAAGATCATGTTCCGGATCGACCCTTGATCTCTAACGCAGAGGTCGATGCCGCGATTCGAATTTGAAATAATGATATTGCTGAACGTGTAATTGAGCATGTCGTTCTGATCCCATCCGCCTACTCGTATCGCGCTTGATCTCGAAACGAAGTAACAATTTGTAACGGTAATGTTTTCTGAACTGTGCGTGATATTCTTGTAGCCGGGCAAATCAAAATTGTACGCATAACCTGTTATTGCGATCGCGTCGTCGCCGGTTCGTATGTCGCAGTCGGAAACTTGAACGTTACTGCAAGAGGTGAGATCCAAACCGTCATTATTGGGGATCATCAAGTTGTTCCATATTCTCACACCTGTGATGATTGCTCCGTCGCAGTCTGCGAGATGAAGCGTCCAGAAAGGAGAGTTCGATATTAGCACCTCGCGCACGGTTACTTCCTTACAGTTCGAAAAGATTATCATCTGAAACGGACCATCCTTCGGCACGAGCGGGCCGTCCCCCGGTCCACTAAGAACTTCTCGGAAGTGAATGCCCTGACGTGTGTATTTCGTAGCCGCGGTATCGAACACCTTAGACCGATCGAGCTCCATGAATGCGTCTCCGTTCCCATCGATGTTTCCTCCGCCGGTGATGGAAACATTTGTCGAGTTCTCAGTATAGATGAGCCCGAGTTTTTTCCCCGCGATAAAATAATCCGAAACGTTGCCGCTTCCTTTCAGCGTCGCCCCGGTCTCGATGAGCAGCTCGATATTGCTGAACAGTTGTATCGGACCAGATACAAATGTTCCCGCAGGAATCAGCACCACTCCGCCGCCGGAATTTCTGCAGTTGTCATTCGCCCTTTGTATCGCCACAGTGTTTACGGTCTTCCCGTCTGCGACGGCCCCGAAATCCCTAATGTTGTACACCCGAGCGGACACAGAGGCACCCCACGACGCAAGAACAAAAAAGAATGCCGTTTTCAATGTTTGCATTTCGAGAGGTCCTTTAAAAGTAGGCGATTAATCCGGGGCACCCTGAACATGAGGCCAATAGAAATGAAGCGCAACCCACCGGGTATCGGCTGAATCACGGCTGATACCCGGCTGAAGCCACCGGGAGTCAGTGCGACTCGCCAGTCCTGATAAGTCTTAGCATTAAGACATCGTGACCACGTACCTCCGCGTTGAGCACCTTTGCCGTCGTCCTGTTCGCGTTGCCGGTCCAGAGGTCTTTGACCTTATAATCAACTTTCCCGAAAGAAGCATCTCTTCCCGAAAGATTGTCGGTCACATTTTCTTTTTTCCAATCGAATGAGACATTCCTTGGACCGTCTCCTTTGTTCAAGAAACACATCGCCCAGTCGCCGTGCTCAAGCGGTTTGAACCAAAGATCGACGCTGTCGCTCGAGGAATACTTAAAGCCTTCAATCCCGAGAGAATCCTGATCGACTGCAATCACGTCTCTATTCATTAATATCCTTTTTGTGTCCGGCGTCATATTCGTCAGATCGTTTCCGGCAATGAGTGGTGCCGCAAGCATGCACCACATGGAGAAATGCGCACGATCCTCGCTGACAGTCATTCCATTCCCAACCTCAAGCATGTCGGGATCATTCCAGTGTCCCGGGCCCGCGTATTTGCGAATGCTGTCCTGTTGATCGATGATTGAAACGACACTCAGCTGTATCCATGTCCCATGGTCGATGTTGTGCGCAAAGTTTGCCGAGATGTCTCCGGTCGTGCGCCAGAGGTTTCCAATTCCCTTGGCCCATTCCCAGGGCTTGCTCGTACCCCATTCGCAGATACTGAAAACTATCGGCCTTCCCGCTTTCCTGAGTGCTTCATGCATCGTCATGTACGCGCCGAGCTGGTTCAGCCCTTCCGTGTTACACCAGTCGTACTTCAAATAGTCGACTCCCCACTTAGCGTACGTGAGTGCATCCTGAAATTCGTAGCCTCTGCTCCCGGCTCTGCCCGCGCAAGTTTGCCAACCGGCATCCGAGTAAATCCCCAGCTTCAAACCTTTCGAGTGGACATAATCCGCGAGCGCCTTCATGCCGTGAGGAAATCGGGCCGAATCAGGATGGATGAACCCGAGACTGTCTCTTTGTCCGTGCCAGCAGTCGTCGATGTTAATATAAATGTATCCCGCGTCTTTCATGCCGGAAGTGACCATCGCGTCTGCCATGTCGCGTATCATTTGCTCGTTTACATTGCAGCCGAACTTATTCCAGCTGTTCCATCCCATGGGAGGAGTCAACGCGAGTCCCTTAAGCGGATCCTTCTCTCCCGTGCCCTGCGCGAACACATCGGAACTAGATACGATTGGACTTGAGACAACAACAAAGCCCAAGCTCATCATGAGCCAAAACATGGAAATAACTTTTTTCATCTTCATCCCTCTATTTGATTATTCTGATTCCGAATACTCCCCCGGCAGTACTGTCGGGACGAGATACAAATTTGATTGACACATTATCTGTACCATTCGCGATGTCTACCGGCACCGGATAGCGAACGTCGAAGAATTTCCCGGGGGAATTGTTCTGAAGAGTTTGTGTTGCGATCTTCCTGCCGTTCAGAAGAATATCGAACGTCCGATCCCCGCTGTCACCGCCCCAGTATGTGCAGACGAGTGTGTCAGGGCCGCCCCTTTCGATCTTCATCGCAAATGAAAACCACCCTCCATCGTAAGCGTGCCGCCAGTTCCGATTGAAAGCTTCTCCCGAAGAAGTGTTTTCACCCTTCATGTCATGAGTCTGTTCGGACTTATCGTCACCGGGCTGGACGAAATCAATCGTAACTTTTTCGATGGCCGCTTGGCGATCCAGGTCGGCTTTTTGATCGAGCAATCGTTGATTCCATTGCTCCCCCGTCAGAATGTCCCAATAAACCGAATACATTCTATCATAATATTCATAGAACGGCTCGAGTGTCACGTCATGAGGCATTCCTACCTTGACTGTTCGAAAAGTAAGGGGTTTCCCCGCGACCGGCTCCACCCAATCATTAACGGGATGTCCACTCGTCAGAAGCGCCGGCACAAAATTAAACTGCTTCGACGTCGGATCGTTCAACTCGCCGAGGTCGCCCGCGAGTACGATAGGTCCGTAGCAAATTGCGACCCGGTCCGGATTGTCCGGCATGCTCTCGGTGCGAAGCGACATCGGTATTCTCAATTCGATCCTGTCGCCGTCCTTCCATGTCCGGTCAACCTCCGGGTAACTTCCCGGTTTACCGGTCACGGGTATCCCGGTTCCGTTAACACGCAGAAACATTCCATTCACCGCCCAGGATGGATAACGGAATCTCAGCGACAACTTAATTGGTTTAGCGCAGTTGACGGTAAAATGTATTTCGTCGCTGTCAGGAAACTCTGTCTCTTGTGTCAGCTTGATCCCTTTTTCCTCCCACGTAAGCGCGGATGGTATATAGAGATTGACCCAGATACTGTTCGCATCGTGATAATAAATTCCGATCCCATACTTCGAATGATTTTCCATCCCGGTACCGACACAACACCAGAAGCTGTTGAAAGGAGTCGAGAATTCCTTTTCCGTGCCCTGTTTCAGAGAGACGTAGTAACACATCATTCCCGTCTTCGGGTTCTGAGAGGCGAGGATGTGGTTGTAGAGAGCCCTCTCGTAATAGTCGGCGTAGGCCGCTGAAGGCTCCCACTCAAAAAGATGTTGAGTCAGCTTTAACATGTTGTATGTGTTGCATGTTTCGCAGGTATTATCCTCCAGGAGATTGTTCAGTTCATCGGGCGGGCTGAAGGATTCATTCATGCTGTTCCCGCCGATGACATAACTATGATGCTTGACGACTGTGTTCCAGAAAAACTTTGCGCCGGTCTCATACGTGGTGTCGCCGGTGAGCTCGTACAGGCGGGCGAGCCCGATGAGCTTTGGAATCTGGGTGTTCGCGTGAATGCCGGCAAGCACATCTTTCCGGTGCTCGAGCGGGACAAGAACGGCGTTCATATGAAATCGCTCTGCAAGTTTCAGATATTTTTCGTTCCCTGTTCTCGCGTAAAGCTCACCGAGCGCTTCGTTCATGCCTCCCTGTTCACAGGCAAGCATTCTTTGGAACTGCTCGTCGGTAAGGTTCTTCGTGGTTTCGTATGCCCAGTCCGCCAGCTTTGTCGCTACCGATAACGCGTTCGAGTTTGAGCAATAACGGTTCGCATCGAGGAGCCCGGCAAGTTCTTTGTGTATCGTGTACCATGGTACCCAGACACCGTTCAACTCGAATGGCTTCGTTTCAATTTTGCCTTCAATAAGTTCCTCGAAGACTTTTTTCCCACCCGGGATCGCCGCAACATACCCGTTGCCGTTAGCGTCCTGGCAAATGGCGAGTTGGTCGACAATATAGTCCACCCGCTCCTTCAAGCTGTCATTTCCGGTAGAGGCGTACATCATGGAGCACGCGGAGAGGTAGTGCCCGAGCGAATGGCCCGCGATTCCCATCGACTCCCAGCCGCCGTAGACGCTGTCCTTCTGGGGAAGCCCGGCTTCTCTTCTGTACCAGCTAAGCAGCCTGTCCGGTCTTAGCTCCAGTAGATAGCTCTCGTCCATCTCCATCGCGTGCTTGAATGGCCCGTCCAGCAGCCGCACATCCTTCAGATCGAAAGGACGAACGACGAGGCCGATTTTGTTCGGTACGAGATCTGTGGACCTCCCCGGTAAAATTCCGGCAAACCCCGGCAGAGAAATGAGGAGAGTAGAAAGTATCGTGAAGTTAAGAAGAACCCGGCGAAAGACAGTCGAAGACGACTTATTTGAATTCGCGATCAAAGTCCGCATGATTACCGGCTCCTTTCGGATCTATTGGATGGCCCGACAATTTACCCAAAAAAATATTTCAAAACTTGTGTCTTGATGAAATGTTAAGATCGAGATTTGACGTTATCTGTCCAGAAAATGTCCTGAAGAGCTCCTTCAAAATTCGTGGTCCGGCGTTGAGCTCAGGTTGCCACCGAGCACCTACGTGAGGAACATTTTCCGCGGGTCGTGTCAGTTTAGAAATGTCCGCAGACCTTTGAGAAGAGTCGGTCGCCAGACAGTGTAATGATCCGTGCCGGGAATTATCTCGTGCTCGAACCGCAGGCCTGAGTAATGATGCGACTCTATTGCGTTGACTAGCGAGGTATAAGAGTCCCGGAAAAATGTCGTCTCGTTTCCTCCCACGGTGAGATAGAGATTCACGGGGAGACTTTTCGTGGACTCCCAGAGTGCACGTTCATTCTCGAGCAGGTCCACATGCTGGTACGGCGGCACAAGTGCAGCACTCGCTCCGATATAATTCTTAAACAGTCTTCCCTGCCTGACATGCTCGGTGAATGCATAAACAAGGAAGTAGCCGCCGTAGGATGCACCCCGGAGTGTTCGGTTCGCGGTGTCCGCTCGAAATTTGCCTTCAACATACGGAAGCACTTCGGATTTTATGCATTCGAAGAGGGATCCGGAGTTTTTTATAAGGTCGCGGACCCTCGTGCTATCAAAGTTGTAGTCATCAGGATACCCGACTCCGACAACTATCACATCTGGTATTTCGTGGCGGTCACTCATCAGGTGAATCGTGTCATGATCTGCCCTGCGCCAGTAGCCATCCGTCATGTAGATTACCGGATACGACTTTTCTTCTTCATTATAACCTTTCGGCAGGCTGATGTCGATCTTTATGCTGTCCTTGACAAAGGCGGAGATGAATGTCGTGTCTATGATCTTTTCAGTCGGGAATTTCGCGGTTTCGCGGGAGTCGGGCGAGTCGATCTCGCATCTTTCACAGGAACACAGGCTCATCCACGCAACGAGAAAAATAAATGAGGACAAACTTTTCGGGTCTCTCACCACTCCACCTGTTTTGGTTTTTGAAGCAACCGGGAACTGGACGACGTCCGACGACAACGGTCCGGTCTATTTGCCTTCTCTGAAAAGCATGTCGGAAGGAATCGCCGACTTCTGCAGCCCTGGTCCCTCGATACTTGCGGCGAGCTCCATTCCGCCCGATGCCTGGAAGAATGTAACCGTGATCTTGTGATAGCCCGCTCTGAGTACATCGCTTCCGGATTCCTCCTTCGGTGCGTGGCGTCCGTCGTTAGTTACGATTGTCATGTTATCGATATACAACGCAGACCCGTCGTCTGAATTCAAATAAAAAGTGTACATGCCATCGGAAGGGATCTTTATATAACCGTCATATTGAATTCCGAAGTTTTCATCGCGAGTATTTGGTATTAATGTGAAATCGTTCGTCACACCTTCCTTCCTGGGAGAAAGCCGAGAGAAGTTTGGCAATATCGTCCAGGTCCCTTCATAGTATTTGTAGTTCAACCCCGGCAGCGGATTCTTTAGCTGTATCGGCGGCTCGACTGCCAACGTGCCTGTCAATTCGAGTACGACCACGGACATCGGGGGGAGGCTCACTTCGACACGACTGCCGTTAATCTTGAATCTGGAAAAATTCTCAGGGACAAGAGCGCTTGGATTATCGAAAGTGTTGTCGACGTTCATTTTGCCGGCAGTGAGAATCTGACCTGTGATCCTGTCAGCCGTAAATTTCGAAAGATTCACCTCGACATGTTCTTCGGCATCAGGATTAATATTGCACAAAGAGATATGCATCTTACCGTCTTTGTCAAGGGAAGCCGAACAATTCACCGCGGGAAGTTTTTGACCGTCAAGCGTGTATTCGGTCGATTTCACATCGGTCGGTATCCACATCGCGTCCTGGTGAACTTTATACATGTCGAAGACATAATAAGTCGGTGTCCGTACCATCTTGTCCCCGTTTGTAAGGAGCATCGATTGGAGGACATTCACCATTTGTGCAATGTTTGCCATACGGACTCGATCGCTGTGGTTATTAAGGATATTGAGAGTGCTGGCAGCGGCAACTGCGTCTCTCAATGTATTCTGCTGGAACAGGAATGCCGGGTTCGTCCCCGGCTCCACTTTGTACCATGTTCCCCATTCGTCGACATCGAGCGCAACCCGCTTTCCAGGATCGTAAATATCCATTATCGCGGAGTGCTTCTTAATCATCTCATCGATCGAGAGAGACTTCTTCATTATATCGAACCAACCACGCTCATCGAAATCCGTCGCGATCTTCGAGTTCGCGAATGAATAATGATGAAACGACAAGCCGTCGATATAGCCGCCCGCATTCTTCATCACGACATCGGTCCAGTTATAGTCGTCGTCGGAAGGTCCGCACGCGATTTTGAATATCTTGTTCTTGCCGTAGTCGTGCATGAATGTGGAGATTCTCCTGACGAGATTCGAGTAATATTCAGGCGTCATATTCCCGCCGCATCCCCAGGCCTCGTTGCCTATCCCCCAGTATTTCACTCCGCATGATTTGTCACGGCCGTTCTTTGCCCGGAGCTCAGTCATGGGACTGACGTTGTCGGAGTTCACGTACTCAACCCACTGCGACAGCTCGCGAACGCTTCCGCTCCCGACATTTCCCGTGAAGTACGGCTCGCAGCCGACCAGTTTGCAGAACTCCAGGAATTCGTGTGTGCCGAAACTATTGTCTTCGGTGACGCCGCCCCAGTTTGTGTTGATCATCTTCGGACGAAGATTCCGAGGACCGACTCCGTCCATCCAGTGATATTCGTCGGCAAAGCATCCTCCGGGCCAACGCAGGACAGGGACCTTGATTTCCCTCAGGGCGTCCACGATGTCCTTTCTTATCCCATCGATATTGGGAATCGAGGATGTGTCGCCGACCCATATACCGCCGTAGATACAGTGTCCGAGGTGCTCGCTGAATTGGCCGTAGATGTTCCTGTTGATCTTGTACTGAAGATGAGATGCATCGACAACCACTGCCGTCTCTTTCACCTGAGCGGTCAGCAACGAATTGAAGCAGACTAAAATAAAAATAGTAATAAATCGCCTCATCAGGATTCTCCTTCAATTAAGCCGGGGTCGACGATCACTTATTTGTCGAATCTCCACCAGCATTCATCAGAATACTCAACACCTCCGAGAATCGCTACGGCTTTCACGTCGTTCGATCCGGAATTCAACTTCACATCGTTCCATATGAACCTGTGATCGGTGCTCCTTGCCTTACCGAGCGAAGCCCCGTTCAAAAACAACTCGACCGCATCAGCATTCGAATAGACTTTTACATTTATGATAGATGTGTCCCTCACGGTGAATCTCTTGCCTGTAATATGAACCAGCGGTGCCGGGTTCCAGTTCACTTTGTACCAGTAGTACGAATCTTTCTTTGTCGAATGGTCCTGCGTGACAAGTCCCTTATCATTTATTCCAGCGCGAAACCCCTCTGTTCGGAAATCAGATGAGAACTCAAATCCATTCCATACGGTTGAGAACCAGATGTAGGGCCTTTCTTCTATCGCTTTCCAGCTCACTTCATGGAAGTAGGTTTGATATTCTTCGGGGTGCCACGGCCCGTCCGTGCGAGGCTGTTGAGGATTTTCTTCGTGCTGGAAAATGCTTCCGCCCGCGCCGTATTCACTAATACCAATGGCTCTGTCGGGATGTTTCTTATGCCAGTCGTCAAGGTACGGACCGAGGTCCTGAACCTTTCCGTCGTACCAGCCGAAATATTTATTGAGGCCCAGGACGTCAGTCACGAAAGCGGACGGAAAATCGTTCATGTTAGCTGCCGATGTGGAGGGACGCGTCGGGTCTTCCTTCTTTGCGAGTTCGTTGAGCGATTTCACTAACGCTGTCGGATCGGGACCTTTCACGTTGAGGATCTCGTTGAAGATTCCCCAGAAGAAAATGGATGGATGATTATAGTTTTGACGGATCAACTCGATAAGCTGCTGCTCGCAGTTGTCCGCGAAAGCTTTCGAGCTGTCGATGTGATTGATGAGAGGAATTTCTGTCCACACTACAATCCCATACTTGTCACAGAGGCGGTACATCTCGGATCCATGCTGATAGTGAGACATCCTTACCACGGTTGCTCCGATGTCGAGCATATAATCCATTTCCTGTTTCCTGTCGGCGTTCGTAATTGCCCGTCCTTCATTTTCTTTGTCTTCATGCAAGCAGAATCCGTGGAGATCATACTGCCTCCCGTTCAGAAAGAATCCTTTTTCCGGATCCACTTTATAGTATCGCAGACCGAGCGGTTGTTCGGTTTGGTCCAGAATTTCCTTCCCGCGTTGGACCGACACAACCACTCTGTAGACGTACGGATCGATCCGTCCATTCCACAGGTGAGGATTATCGATTGTGAATTTCTGTACTGTTGCTGCGGCGCTGCCGCCGGGTATCTCCGCGTTTGCGCTTGCGTCCTCAACAACATCATTCTTGAGGTCGTATATCAGCGTTCTCACCGATACGCTTCGTGATTTCCTCGAATCGTTCTTCAATATCGTCCGCACCGATACTTCTGCTTCGTCGTCGCTGACTTTCTCCTGAGTGATGTAAACTCCAGGCGAGCCATAATCGAGAAGAAAGATGTGGATGTTTTCGGTGACGATCAGCTCGACCTGCCTGTACAATCCGCCGCACATCGTAAAGTCGGCATCGAGCGGAGCCAATCTGAATTCGGGGGACGTGTCAGGCGCGGTATTGTCGACCTTCACGGCAATTACATTCTGATTTCCGAAATTCAAGAATTGAGTTACATCAAAAACAAAAGCCGCGAACCCGCCCTCATGGCGGCCGACAAATTTTCCATTGATGAAAACGTCCGCGATCATGAAAGCCGCACCGAATCTTATAAAGATCCTTTTCGCCGACAGGTCTTTCGACACGTTGAATTTGTTCCTGTACCAGGCAGGACCCCGATAGTAAGTCCCGCCATCCTGGCCGTCCATGTTATTCCAGGTGTGTGGAAGACACACGCTCTCCCAGCCCGAGTCCGCGAATTCGATTCCTGACGCGCCTGCGATATCGCCTTTCGTGAACTTCCAGCCGTCATTGAGAGGTAATTGAATTCGGTTGAAACCTGATGCCATATTGATGCCTAGCGCAATATAAGCAATCGAAAAGAGGATTTTGTTCATCGTAATGACCCTTCCGCCAAAATTCTTTACCAGTATAATGACCTCAGGTATTATTTTCACATTTTGACAAAAGCAGCTCTTATTTGATTAGAAGCACCTTAGTTCCGGCAACTTGATCTTCAATCCGTAGCCTGGGGTATAATGAGTTCATGCCGCCCTGACAAAGCTCAATTGTGCAAGAATGATACCCGGTCTCAGAAAAATGAAAACCCCGGGAACAATAAGGAGTAATCTTTGGACAGGCTGCGTGACAGCTGCATTGATTGAGCTCCCGTATAATCGAGAGGAGAATTTTCGCCGGTGCGGATCCGCCGAGATGGGGCGTATCAATGGATGGCCGTTGAATCGGGCGCCGGGATGTTACCACGGACCGCCTCTTCGAAGAATTTTCCCCCTTCCGTGAGCTCGAATGTCTGCCACGACTTGATCATAGGCGGGCCCCATTGTGGATCGTAAACCCACCAGAGCCAGCTGATGTGTTTCGACGCGAAGAACTTCATGATTCTTCTTCCGTAATCAAGAGCCGATTGGGGATTTCTCATCGCGAAGCCCAACTCCGTTGCAATGACGGGATATTTGTCCGCCGCGAAACCGAAGTCTTCTTCCCATTTCGGTTCGTATGGCGGATTTCGTTTCATGGGATACGGATGTGTGACGTACGCGATCCCCGGCGCGTCGATCGGGGCGTAATGAAGTGGTGTCAGATCGTAAGCCCAGTCAAACCCCGCCACGAGTGGTATGCTTTTGTTGCCGTAAGATCTTATCAGAGCAATCAGCTCTTCGTTTATTTTCTTCCAATCGTCCCACGAAACATTTCCCAGCCTTCCGCCTAAATCGGCAGGCTCATTGAAAAGCTCGAGGAACGCCACCGTGTTGTTGCCAGTGAAATGATTCGCGATTGTCTTCCAGAAATTGAAAGTTTCCTGCATGGTGGTGTAGTACATCGGGTCCTGGAACAATCCCTCTTCGAGGTTTCCGATCGAGTGCCAGTCGATATCGACATACAAACTTTCTGCTGTGCACCATTCCACGGCCTGGTCGAGGAGTTTGAGGTAGTTCTGGGGTGTTCTCTCGCGCCACGAGATTGGGTGAACAGGGATGCGTACCAGCATAGCTCCGAGATTTTTGATTCGGGCAAACAGTTCCTTGTTCCACTGACCCTGGTGTTCGATTTTATCGGGATCGGCGATCGAGAGCCCGCGGAAGACAATCGTATCTCCGATGGAATTCACGAAAGAATTTCCGCTGACTCTCACCTGGGGGAGTAAATTGCCGTCCGGACTCCTGAGCGGCGCCCCCGGCCACCTGTCAAACCACCACTGGTGGTAACCGACTGAATCGGTACTCGAGCCCGATTGGGCTTGCAAACCGACCGAAACTAAAAAGACCAGGCTAATCGTAATGCACAGGAATCTCGTCATGATTTCTCCTCTATCTGAAAGCTAACGAGCCGACGTCGAATCAACTTCTCCCGTCTTCCCGTGAGCAACGTCCTTGAAAAACTCTCCACCCTCGGTCAGCCTGTAACCCTTCCATGTTTGCAGCATCGGCGGTCTCCAGAGCGGATCGAGCACCCACCAGATCCAGCTGATGTGGTTCGCTTCAAAGTAGGAAACGATCGTCTTCCCGTAGTCGCCATTATCTTTCAAGCCGCCGTCACCCAGCGTGAAACCGAGTTCCGTTGCGACGAGCGGGTACTTAGCCGCGGCAAAACCGAAATCTTCATCCCACTTGGGACCGTACGGCGGAGTTCGTTTGTGAGGATAGGGATGCACGACATAACCGATCCCTTCTGCGTTCATCGGCGCGAAACGGAGCGGGGTGAGATCATAAGCCCAATCGAAACCGGCCACAAGAGGAATACTTTTGGTTCCGTTTGCTCTTATCAGTTTTATCAGATCCTCGTTTATCTTCTTCCACCCGTCCCACGAAAGATTCCCGAGCCTTCCTGACGCATCTGTCGGCTCATTGAACAACTCGCAGAAGGCGACTGTGTTGCATCCCGCAAAATGGACGGCGATTGTCTTCCAGAAATTAAACGTCTCCTGGAGCGTCGTGTAGTATGATGGGTCCTCGTACAGTCCTTCTTCGAGATTCCCAATGGAGTGCCAATCGATATCGACATAGAGACTTTCCTCCGTGCACCATTCGATCCCCTGGTCGAGAAGATTCAGATATGCTTCAGGTGTTCGTGCGCGCCACGCTCCGGGATGAACCGGGAGTCTCACAATCATCGCTCCCAGTTTTTTGGCCTCCGCAAAAATTTCCTTGCTCCAATGTCCCCTTTGCTCAAGGTTGTCGGGATCAGCCACCGACACGCCTTTAAACAGGATCGTGTCTCCCCGGTCGCTGATCAGTCTGTTGCCTTCAACTCTCAGCTGCGGAAGAACATTCGCGTTCTTTTTCCAGACCGGAAGCCGGAACCGGAAATCGGGCGGAGGATTCCAATCATAGCCTTTGGCCGGAGATTTTCTTGCATCTGCCTGTGATTGAGCCGAAAGTTTTGTGCTAAACACGATGCCGATGAGAAGGAATGCGATAAAGAATCTGTTCACGAATCCTCCTGGATCTTATGTGGAAGAATTATGTGTCGCGCCCCGTCCGATCTGCAAGTGAGGCGCATTGTCTCTGCGAAAGTCCGATATGAGACGGCGGACTCAACCCATCGTTACGGCAACTTCATTTTCGGCGTTCATCTTAGACACAGGAATAAAATTCCCGTCGATAGTTTCGCCGTTGAGGATAATCTTCTTAACGCCCTTTTCGATTCCTCTTGGATTGCGGACTGTGATATTCAGGATCTTTCCGCGGAAGTCGCGCCTCACCGAGAACGATTCCCACCTGGACGGGACACAAGGATCGATTCGCATTCCATTCATCTCGGGACGAACACCGAGTATGAATCTCGTGATCGCGTAATAAGTCCACGCAGCTGAACCCGACAGCCATGGAATTCTAGAGACTCCATGTTTCGGACTTTGCCTGGCGTGAGTTGACTGGCAGACGACATATGGTTCGATCTCGCGCACCTCCGCCTTCTTGTTGTACGCGGCAGGGAGATAAGCGCGCAGATAATCGTACGCCTGGTCACCGTGACCGAGAATCGCTTCGGCCATCACTGCCCAGCCCTGTGTGTGGATGAAGATGCCTCCGTTCTCCTTGAGACCGGGATTGAAGAATGATGCCCGGACAATTTTGTAATCCGTTTTGGTAAACGGCGGATCGCAGAGAGCGAGTCCGTAACGGGAGAACAATCGCTCTCGCACGCTTTTCATCGCCGTTTCGGCTTGATCACGAGACGCGAGTCCGGAAATAACAGCCCATGATTGTGTGTTGAGGAATATCTGGCCCTCTTTGCATTCCTTCGAGCCGAACTTCATCCCGTCGTTCCTGTACCCTCTCATGAACCACTCGCCGTCCCAGGCGTAACGCTTGATGTTGCTGTCGAGACGTTCCTGTGTCAACTTCGCCCATGCTACTTCGTCGGCCCTGTGAAGAACTGTTGCCGCGTCGATGTAGACCTTCAAAGCGAAACGGAGCTGCATCGCCACGAACATCGATTCGCCCTTATGACCGAACCGGAGGCAGTCGTTCCAGTCCGCCTTCAAACCGCAAGGCAGTCCATGCGCGCCCGAGCGGTCGAGATTGAATTTGATCGCTCGTTTCATGTGGCCGAAAACGGTGTCTTCACCTTTGTCTGCGTAAGGGAGAACCTTCTCGTAAAAAGCTGTGTCGCCGGTCTCCTCGACGTATGCAGGGATCGCGTTGAAAAGCCAGAGCGCGTCATCCGAGCGGTAGTCTTCCTCCTTGGGAGCGGTCTCATGTCCGGGAGAATGGCCGAACGGCATGACGACGGGCATTGCGCCGCCGGTTGAGACCTGTCCCGTAATCATGAGCTCAAGCCGCTTCCTTCCTTCCTTGGGAATTGAGTGCATGACACCGATAAGGTCCTGGACTGTGTCACGGAATCCCAGGCCGTCCCTGTCGATGCCGGAATAAATCAGGCTTGCCGAGCGCGACCACGCGTAGGTGATCAGGCAATTATAGATTCCCCAGGTGTTGATGGTGGCGTTCAGCTCCGGATCCGGAGTCTTCGCGGAAAATCCCGCGAGTCGCTGGTGCCAATGGGTTTTCAATCTCTCGAGTTCTTCGTCCGCCTTCGAAGGATCACCGAACTCGCGCGCGATTTCCTTCCCCTCTTGCTCGGCGCGGCCAATCCCGGCAATCACAAGAAACTCCTGGGTCTGCCCGGGTCGAAGCGTGAATTTCACCTGCAGCGCGCCGCACGGGTTGTCACCGTACGCGATACTGCCCGAACATTTTCCCTGTTCAACCGCGATGGGATTCGCGTACGTACGGTACGGGCCGAGGAAAGCTTCGCGGTCCGTGTCGTAACCGATCACCTTCGCGCCGGTTATGGCCTGGAATGTGTGGCGCCCCTGATCCTTCTCCTTGAAGTTGTCCGGCATTTCGGGAATATTCACATTTGTTCCGTGATCGATAATCCCGTCCGCGACACTCATCTGCGCAATGTAATGGACGTACTGGATGTTCAGGAGATCGTCTATCGCATTCCAATTCCCGGCATATTCAAGATAAGTGAATGCGCTCAGCGTTCTCTTTTTCTTTGATTTGTTGGTGACGCGGACTTTCCAGAATTCAAACGATCGGCCGAGCGGGACGAAGTAGGTGACTTCGGATCTTATGCCCTGGTACTGTGATTCGATAGCCGTATAAGCGGTACCGTGACGGCACACGGATTTGTACTTGCTCAACGGTTTGCCGACCGGCTGCCAGGACGCCGACCAGAAATCCTTTGTACCATGATCGTGGAAGTAGATGTACCGACCCGGTTGGTCAACGGGTATCGAATTGAATCTGAACCTGACGAATCGTCCCATGCCGCCCGATTTGAAGAAGCTGTAGCCCCCGGCATGATTTGTAATTATCGCGCCGTAATCGGTCGAGCCGAGATAATTACTCCACGGCTTCGGGGTATCCGGATGGTTTATTACGTATTCCTTGTTCTTATCGTCGAAATAACCGTACTGCATATTCGTTCCGGATTTTGAATTCTAAATTCTGAATTGTGAGTTTCGGTAATTGATGATTCACAATTCACGTTTTGTGCCGCGACATTTTGACGATCACCTTAAATTGCGCTCAGCCTTTCTCAATTCAAAATTGAGAATTTGAAATTTAGATTTTTCTTTATTTTGCCTCTGCTACTCCTGCTGCCACGCGTCTCGTCTCTACTTCTTCCTTGATCTTCTTGACGGTCGATTCGTTGAGGCCATAGAAGAAGATAAGCAAGAGGACCGCCGCAAGCCCGGGGACAACGGGAATGACACTCATCATGGACTTAATTCCAGCCAGTACCGCCAGGTTCTGCGCCACGTTAGCCTGGAATCCCGTCATGGCAAGAATCCATCCTGCAATCGCTGTACTGATGGCCCATCCCAGCTTGTTCGACATTATCGAAGCTGAGTAGACAAGTCCTGTTGCCCTCCTGCCAGTTTTCCATTCGGAATAGTCAGCCGTGTCGGCATACATCGCCCACAACAACGGAGAGATCGGGCCGCCGACGACGGACCCGATGATTTGAAGAACAAACATCCACAGCACATCGTCAGGCCTGAAGAAGAAGAACAAACCTGTGGAGATTATCGCCGCGACAAAAAGGACGATCGCCGCATTCTTTCTCCCCAGCACGCGTGAAAACCATGGGACAAGCAATACTCCAAGGAGCGATGCGGCCTGACCGACAACGTTGAAGAACGAGGCCAGAACCTCGTATCCGTATCTGTGTGTCTCGTCCAGAAGCTGGACCGGCTGCTTCCCGAAAACGCCCCACAGCGGATTTATCACATTCCTGACGGCGAAATTAGTGACGTGTGTCAGCCATGGAACGACCTGCTCGCCGACGTAGTACTTGAAATAGTACACTGTCGCATTGAGCCTTATCGCAACAAATAGGATCAGCAGGATCGTCACGCCGAACAGCACGAGCCAGGGTGTATTCCTGGAAATGTCCTTAAGATCTCCCTTGACAGATGTCTTCTCCTTCGACATCGGTTGTATGCGCTCGTGCGTCGAGAAAAAAACTATCGTGAAGAAAACGACAGCGACGACCGCATAGAGTACCATCGTGGACTGCCAGCCTTTGGCGTTGTTTCCGCCGCCGAAATATCCCGACAATGGCAAGGCAGTAGCGGAGACGACTATGCCGGCAGAGTAGGCGCCGACAAATTTGAATGAAGATGCGCTCGTACGCTCGTCGGGTTCCCCGCTTATCACTCCGAGAAGAGAGGTGTATGGAATATTTATAGCCGAATAAAAAAACATGAATGCGATGAACGTGACATAGGCGTAGATCAGTTTTCCGGTAGGAGAGAAGCCCGGAGTCGAGAATGCCAGCACGGCCGCTATCGCAAGCGGAAGGGACATCCAGATAAGATACGGCCTGAACTTACCCCAACGGGTTTGCGTCCTGTCCGCGGTCATGCCGATTCCCACATCGAAGAACGCGTCCAATGCCCTGGAGATTGCAATCATTGTGCCCGCCGCTGCGGCAGCGAGCCCGAATACGTCGGTATAGAAAAAGAGAAGGTAAACCATGATCGTCTGCCAGAAAAGTACAGACGCAAAGTCTCCGCACCCGTATCCCGCTTTTTCCCAGAAAGATAACTTCTTAACATCTGCGCTCATGACGACTCCTTATTTTTGCATTCGGACTTCAGCTGCCGGCCCACTTCAATATGACGGGCAGCGACAGCGACGTCCCTGTTTATAAAGTTCAAGTCCCCATCAAAACCTGGACTTCGTTGATGTCACGCATGAGATCCAATGGCATCACTTTTCCGGAAATTTCTTTTCCATTCATGACAATCTTGACTACGCCGGATTGCACTCCGTTCGGATTTGTAATTTGTATATTGATTTTCTTTCCCCTGAATACTCTGGACACTTTGAAAGACTTCCAATCCGATGGGACACACGGATCGATCACCAGTCCGTCGATCTCCGGTTTGATCCCGAGTATGTACTGAGTTGCGGCGAAGTAGGCCCACGATGCTGAGCCGGAGAGCCATGGAAGCCTCGACGCACCGGCGCGCGGACTGGGCGGCGCTTCGGTTGACTGGCAGTAAACGTACGGTTCAATTTCCCTGACCTCGGCGCAATCATTGTACGATGCCGGCATGTAGTTCTTAAAAATTTCGTATGCTTCATTTCCTCTTCTCAAAAGCGATTCAGCGATGACTGCCCATCCCTGAGTGTGACAGAAGACCGAACCGTTCTCCTTCATGCCTTTGTTGAACAGTGCCGCCTTCATCACTGAAATGTCGGTCTTTTCGTACGGAGGCGCACATATGACGAGGCCGTAGGCGGTCGAGAGACGTTCCCGAACAACATCCATGATGCGTTTCGCTCTTTCCTCCGACGAGTAGCCGCTTATCACAGACCAGGTCTGGGGATTCAGGAATATCTGACCTTCGTCGTTCCTGCGCGAGCCGAAGGTCAGCCCGTCTTCACGATAACCTCGAAGGAACCAATCTCCATCCCAGGCGTTCTTTGATATGTTCAGGTCGAGAGTTTCGAGTTTCTCCATCGCCCATTCGGACTCGCCGCTTTTCCCGAGGCTCTTTGAAATTTCTACATAGGTCTGAAGTGCATGTCTCAACTGGAACGCTACGAATACGGATTCCCCCTTCTGGCCGAGCTGGATGCAATCGTTCCAGTCCGCCCTCAGGCCGCATGGCAATCCATGCGTCCCCGATCTTCTCAAACTGAACTCGATCGCACGACGCAAATGGCCGAGGACTGTCGCCTCACCGACATCGGAATAGGGGAGGACTTTGTCATAAAACTCTAAGCGACCGGTCTCTTTCACGTAAGCTGGTACAGTATTGAAAAGCCAGAGACCATCGTCAGATCTGTATTCGTCTTCTGACGGCGGCATCTCACGACCGGGGTGGTGGTCAAATTGCCCGACAACCGGCATAGCTCCTCCGGTAGAAACCTGTCCGGTTATCATTAACTCGAGTCGTTTCCCCGCCTCATCCGGGATCAGCGGCAGGACTCCGAGTAGATCCTGTACCGTGTCGCGATAGCCGAGACCGTCCCGCTCTCCGGCATACACAGTGCTTGCCGCACGCGACCAGGCATAGGTGATGAGACAATTGTAGGGGCTCCATGCGTTCATCATGCTGTTGAACGACTGATCGGGTGTCTCCACAGACATTGCGTGGATCATCGAGTGCCAGTGTGCCTTAAGGGCCTCGAGCGCTTCACGCGCCTTCCCGGGAGACGAGAATTTCTTAGTCGCAGCCTTGCCTTCAACGCCGGCCTCACCGATTCCCATAAGCACTAGAATCTCCGCAGAATCTCCGGCCTCGATCTCCAGATCTGCCTGGAAGACTCCGCACCCGTTATCGCCGACAGCAATGGAATTCTTGCATTTCCCGTTTTCGACGACCAACGGATTTGAGTAGCCGCGATACGGCCCGATGAATTTCTCGCGGTCAGTATCAAATCCTGATACCTGCGCGCCAACGAGTGCAAAGAAGGTGTGGCGCGACTGGGGATCCGCGGCAAAATCGCCTCGCACCACGGGAAGATAAGGATTAGTGCAGTGATTGATTATTCCGTCAACAACTTTCATCTCTATTATGTACTGCGTGTACTGCAGGTTGACCCAATCCATCCATAATTGCCAGTGGCTGCTATATTCCACAAACGGAAACACATTCAGTCGTCTCTGCCTCGCGTCGGTGTTCGTGATCCTGAGAAGCCAGCATTCGAGCGACTCGCCGAGAGGAACGAAGTAGGTAGATTCAGTCGAGATGCCGGCATATTCGGATTCGATGATCGTGTACGCGGTTCCATGGCGGCAGATCGATTTGAATTCCCGGCCCGGAATTTTTGATGCGAGAGATTTTCCGACGGGCTGCCACGATGACGACCAGAAATCTCCAGAGTCGCGGTCGCGGAGATAGAAATACCTTCCCGGCTGGTCCATCGGCAGATTGTTCGGCCGCCATCGAGTGAACCTGCCCTGGGCGGCGGAGTGGAAGAAACTGTAGCCGCCTGCATTGTTCGTAATTATCGCCCCGTATTCGGTGGAGCCGAGATAATTGCTCCACGACCTCGGCGTGTCAGGTCTTGTGATTACGTACTCTTTCCGTCTATCGTCAAAATGTCCGAATCGCAATCGTCCAGCCCTTACATGTTAGCAAACAGCAATGACGTTTCTAAAATAGAAACGAATATCCAATTATACCAACACGAATTGACCCTCGACACCCGGAGTCGATCTCAGCTTTGCGGATGTCGTTTTACAAAGTTCACTATCTCGTCGACAGTTGAAAACACGAGACCGGTCACGGAATCGGCCGCACCGTAGTAAATCGCGAGCCGTCCTGTCGCCGCATCGCATAGCATCGCGCATGGAAAGACAACGTTCGGCACATCGCCGACGCACTCATACAATGTTTGAGGCGACCAGAGGTAAGGCTCGCCCCGTGTGATGACCTTCCACGGTTTTTCGAGATCGAGCAGCACAGCACCGGCGCTGTAAACAAACCCGTTGCAGGATTGCAGCACGCCATGATAGATAAGGAGCCAGCCTTCAGATGTCTCGATCGGAATCGGGCCGGCACCGATCTTGGTGTACTGCCAGGAGTCTCCAATCGGACCCATCACATGTCGATGTTTGCCCCAGTAGCAGAGATCCGGACTCTGACTGAGGTAAATGTCTCCGAACGGAGTGTGCCCGCTGTCGGAAGGACGCGAGAGCATATAGAAGTTTCCGTTTATCTTCCGCGGAAAAAGCACGCCGTTCCGGTTGAATGGAAGGAACGCGTTCTCAAATTGATGAAAGCTTTCGAAGTCTTTTGTCCAAGCGACTCCGATCGTGGGGCCGTGATAATAATTGCACCAGGAGACATAGTACCTGTCTTCGATCCACACTACTCTTGGATCGTAACCGTAAATGAAATTCCCCACTTCCGGATCGTCGCATTGGAACTTGAGCGGCTCCGGATCGAGCTCCCACTTCAGGCCGTCTTTGCTGAAACCACGATGCAGCCTCATTTGTCTCGCCCAATTGTCGCACCGGAATACGCCTGCGAATTCATTCTTGTAAGTAACCACTGCGCTGTTGAATATACTGTTCGACGTGGGAAGTAGATCCCGCGGAATGACCGGATTTTTTGAATATCGCCAGACTGGTTTGTTGTGTCCGACCGGTTTGTCTTCCCACGGGAGGTTTGGTATTGGCTTCTGATTGATAATTTTCACTGTGGTCATATTTTCCTCGTTGATTTAGAAATTCCAGGAGATGCTGAAGAAACATTGTAAGAAAAATCTTGGAAAAGTAACTCAGATGTCTGATCGCTGAATCTTATTTCACAGAACTCTCAGCCCCGACACGGTCTCCGTCATGGACAGGAGATCCACTACAGTTTTATTTCCACATTCACTCGGGCGCGTTCAGGTGTCACAGGAATATTTACGATCAAGAGTCCGTTTTCATAACTGAACCCCGAATGGATTCCATTGATGGTGACGCTCCGGGGCCTGGACTTGACCGCCGCGGCAAACCGGCCGCCGTTATAAAGCGTGACTGAAATTCCTGATGGAGTCACTCTCTGACTAACAATCGCGGCGGGCGCATTGTATTTGTCAACCAGGCCGATCACCGCGTTCCCGTATTTCTCGGGTACCACGTAATAGAGCTTGCACCCGTAGGAGGGCAGCGAGACAGGTAATCTCTCCTCCCGACCGGAATTCCTCAGCGATCTTTCGAAGTATCCGTAAACGGCAAACGAGTCGCCTTCTATTCCATGGACGTCCGACGGTTTAAACTCCCCGTCGATACCGTTCGAGTCCGCACAATTCCAGATTCCGATGAGCCCTGCTTGACCATCCATAGAATATGCTTTGAATAGTTTGGGCCCATTAACCTGGAACAGGCAGTCTTCAGTCGGGAGAAGCGATCGGTTAGCGCGTAGAAGAGTGCCGTCTGAAAAAATCAAAGGCCACAGCACGCCGAAATTATGCCGCCCGACTTTATCTGTAATATATGTAGGTCCATTACTCAACGCATGCGCCACCGCATATTCTGCAGCGGCGGGATTTGTAGACTCGAACATGTCGTAATCCGGATAAACCATCTGCGAGAAGTATAATGAATTGTAGACTTCCTGGATAACGTGTTCGCCCGCTCTGCTCATCCAGTAATTAGTGGGGTGGAGCGTATCGTACTCGGGCCAGTAATCGTCTTCTGCACGCGCGACGGAGGTTGAACCGAAATTTAAGTAAGCTTCCGGCGTCATGTCCATGCAGTTGATTATCGAGTTGCCGAAATATCTTGCCACTGACAAATTGAGCGCCTCGTGATAAATTTCCGCTCCATCAAAGATCGGGAAATTGCCGGGCGACATTCTCTCGGTAATCAATTGATTGTCGACTTTCACGAAAGTGAATCCCTGGTCCGAAAGATACTTGTGAAACTGGTTATAGAATTTCCAAACTGATTTGGAAAAGGGAGAAACGAAATAGCAGTTCTTAATCGCAGATGAATCGATATCCGGTCTGGTCTTTTCCTTCCACGAGAAGAGGTCTTTCTTAAATTCTTTCCCGAGCCTGGAATCGGGATTGATGCCCGACCAGTATCCATCGAATGCGTGCCATATCCCTACGTCTTTTATGCCGTATTCATTCTTCAGCTTCTGGATGACCGGTTTGAATTCATCAGGAAATTTTGTGCTGTCCGGCCGAAACGAGTTGACCTTGCCGTCAGTGTTATCGAACCACCCGTCGTCGATAAGGATCCACCTCATCGGGAGTCCGGCATGTTTAAAATCGGCGGCCGAACTCACAAGCAGATTTTCATTTAACCGCGTTCCATAGACCGACGCGTTCCATGAACACCAACCTATGCCTTTCAACACTTCAGGATAAACTTTTCCCGATACGAGATCGTTGCTCTTCCCGATGGCTTTCAATCCTTGCTTGTATAACTCTGCGAACAATTTATACGGATCATTTCCGAACCCGACCGCCATTTGTGGAATTTTCCCGCGGTTCATTCCTGAAAAATAGCTCACGGATTTGGACCCGAACATCCCATTTTCTTCTCCGAGGGTTGTCCGGTAGCCCTGGCCCGATAGAGGAATCGCGGCGCCGTAAAGTCCGTCGGAATATTGCCAGTAAAAGAATTGCACGTCCGAGCTCTCGAGGCCGCTTACGCTATCGATCTTGACGGGCTTCGTCCAGGAATTCCAGGGTCCGTAGCGCCAGAGCGACACTCCTCTTGCATATCCCGGAATGGAGTCGAAAAACATCCCGACAAAATCTTCGCCACTGTCCGACTGATTTCCGCCGGGCGATAGGAAGAAAGAGACAACGTCGCCCGCAGACGTCGACGTAATTCCGACATCTTTCCCTGAAGTCCGGAATGTAAACTTACTTCTCGTCAAGGTCAGCACGCGAGTCGAAATATCCTTCGACTCAAACATGAAGTTTCCGCCGACAAGTCTGACTTTGCCCGCATAATAAACGTCGAACTTGTTGCCGGTGGCCTCGAGTTGGATTTTCGATTTGCTTCCACCCGATGTGGGCAGAGCCTCAACTGAATGCCAGAGACTTACAACAAATCCTAGTGTCACAACGAAGCAAGCGATCAAACGAAGCGGGCGAACGGTTGAAGGACGCATCTCAGCTATTGCCTACTGTTTCCAATTGTCTGTTCTGAATGTCGACGCAGGAAGACCTTCCTTATTGAAGAGTGTGGCGACATCGGTATTTGTCCATGCGTATCTAACCGCTATCGGGTTTTTCACAGAATCACTGTAGACAATCAGTCTTTGTCCGTCCACCTTCACGTTTGCTTTGACGAATACGCTGTCTTTGCCGGCGATCAGGAAATTGGTTTCGCCGGTGCTGTCTTTCATGACGAGTCCTTTTCCGGCATAGTCAAAAGAAAGGATCGCTCTTCCCTTTTGAATTTTCATAGATTTGTAAAGCGGTCCGGAGCAGAGGATCTTTTTGTGATAATCTTTGGCAAGCGCCCAATAAGCGAGTCTTAGCCCGACATCCTGCTTATCTGAAGGATGAATCGTGGTGATGCTGGCGATGTCGAGTGTGACCGCCATACCTGTGTTCGCCACCGAAAGTGTCCGTCTCTGTGCGTCACGCACGACATATGATTTCGAATTAGGACCGTACGTGAACGGAGCGATCTGTACAAAATAGAACGGGAAGTTCCCCTCGCCCCATTCGGCTCTCCAATTCTTGATCATCAGGGCAAACAAAGAACCGTAATTGTCATACTCCTCAGGTAGATCTGAATTTGATTCTCCCTGATACCAGATCACGCCCTTAATTCCATAGGGCACAATCGGCGCGATCATGCCGTTGTACAACATGGTCAGTGTATTAGGTCCGATTGTCAGAGTCGTTTTCGGCCGGGAATAAAATTCTTCGTCTTTGATCCCATAGACATAAAATTTGTTGGCAATATATTCCGCGACCGGGAGATATTTCCAATCTCCGGAAAGAGGAACGGCCTGAAGACTGTCCGGACCGTTTGCAGGATGGATCTGCATCTTAACACCATTTCCCCAGATTCCGCCGCCGCCGCCGTTGTCGAGGACCCTCACCGCGATAGTCAGGATCGAATCCGTCACGATATTTTGCGGGACGGAATAAACGCGAGGCGTTTGCCAATAACCGGCGCCCTCAAATCCGCCGACTCGCACGCCATTCACGAAAGTCCTGTCCATGTCGTCAATGGGTCCAAGCTCAATCACAAGACTTCTCCCGATCCATGCGTCAGGGATTTCTATTTTCTTTCTGAACCAGACAACTCCGTCGAAATCACCGACCTCTGTCGTTTCCCAATATCGCGGGAGTTTCATGGTACGCCATGTGCTGTCGGGAAAATCGCGCTGCGAACAGCTGCTGTCGCCGAATTCCAGACCTTCCCACTGATGATCAGGAGCTTTGGTGTTGATCTCAACTGCTGGGTGAGAGTGGATCCAGTCGTCCAGTTTTTTCACTTCGCCGCCCACCGAACCGATGGAGTCGACGAGACCTTTGTAGCGGTCTACCTGTCCGAGATATTTCCCGCTTATCCAGGATTGAACTTTTGTTCCTCCCCAGCTCGTGAACACGAGTCCGATTGGAACTTTGAGTTCCTGGTACAATTTCCTTCCGAAGAAATATCCCGCAGCGCTGAACTTGGCCGCCGTCTGGGAGTCGCATTGGCTCCACGTGCCGCCGCAGTTGAATTCCGGTGCGTTCGACACGGCTCTCGTGACAGTGAACAGCCTGATGTTGGGGTAATTCGCGTTCTGAATTTCTTGTGCGGAGTTCTGAATGAGATTTTCCGGCGGCCAACCTGCGAGCGGCATTTCCATGTTCGATTGTCCGGAGCATACCCATACTTCTCCGAGCATGACGTTCTTATAGATGATTGTCGAATCGCCGACAGTCACCGTGACCTCATAAGGTCCGCCTGCCTTCGTCGTCTGAATCTTCAGCAGCCATGTGCTGTCGGCCCTGACCTTAGTCTTCGATACTTTTCCCCAGCCGGGTTTAACGGCAATTTCAGTTCCCGGGAGCGCCCTTCCCCAGAACGGGACTTTCGCTTTCTGTTGGAGCACCATATTGTCTGTGAGAATCGAAGGCATCACTGGATAACCGGCCTGCGGCCCGGCATTTGCGAGCGCGACAAACGCGAGAAGCATTGTAAGAGTTTTCATGAGCGTACCCGAAGATTGGTTGGAAGAAAATTAGAAAGATACCGAACGTGACTCATTGGATAGTAATAATATTCGGATTCGGTTTGTGAATCTTAGAATAAATAATTTCGACTCGGCTCAGCTGCGAGATATCATTAAACTTTATTTTCAAATAGCTGCTATTCGGAGGGAATTCGGCACAAGTGTACAACGCCGGTGTGAAGAACCTGTAAAAATTCCTGTACGGCGGAAATGTTTCGAGTTTCGCGCCAAGCGGCCTGAGAGTGGTCAACGAATCGGAAGCCGATAGATCCAATCCGCATTGCGTGCTCGTCTGGAAAACTTCTACTCGAATTGAATCGATGTTTCCGGGAACATGATAAATCAGATAAGAATCGTTCGATCCCCGGAGTCTGCTGAAGTCGTTCTTTGCCTGGTATCCGAATTGATAAGTTACGAATTGCAGACTGTCCGACTTCTGGTACATCATGCTTGAGTCAGCGAGCTCGTCGGTAAGTTTCTTGAATGTTACCTCGACGGGTCCGACTTCGTTGGATGGCACCGACGAGCCGGATGAGTTTTCGGCGATCACCCGGTATGAGTAGCTCTTACCCAACTCGGCAGAAGTATCGTCGTACAACGGCCGGAAAGTTTGACCTGCATCGCTCGCACTGTCTGCAATCGTGGTCCACGACTCGGCACCCAATTCCTTTCTTTGAACCATATAGCTCGATGCGCCTGTGGAGCCTTGCCAGGAAATGTCGTACACGTCGTTGATACTCAGTAGAACTGGCGGATCAGGAACCTGAAGCGGCGGCTCGGGTAGTCCGTCTATCGCGTATGCGGACTGTCTCAGGAAATCAATTATTTTCTTTTCATTATATATGCTGCCGGATGCGAAGCCGGGGAATCTGTACGATCCGACTGCGTAGTTCTCCCCGTGCTGGTAGAATCCGCCTTCACGCGCGTGAAATCTCATGCTCCAGATCATTATTCCTGAAACGCCGCTGTTGATGACCGTGTCCACAAGCGACATCGCTTCACCAGGATTCCTGTATCCGAATTCGCCGACGAAATATGGTTTGCGACCTTTTGTCAGATCTCTGTTTGCGATAACATCATGGAGCGCCTGGTTGATTGGAGAATAATAGTGAGTCGAGAGCACGTCGAAGTTGGAATCCGCGACTTCCTGCGGGCTCAACACCTGGACGTAAGTCCCTTCAAGCACGAGATGATTCTTGTCGATGCTCTTTATGTAAGCAGCGATCGTGTTTTGCCAGGAAAAGGGTGCCTCAAGTTCGTTGCCCGTTTCCCATCCAAGGACGGCTTTGTCGTCTTTGTACATGACACCGGTGTATGTGTTTTTCCTGTTCAGCACAAAGCTGATCGTCTTTTCAAAATCGGATATCAATTGCGGGTCGGTCCAAAAATCATTCGGCTGTTTACCTCTGAACGCTGCATACTCCGCTTTTCCGCCCCACCACCACCAATTGTCGACGAATGGAATGATTAACCTCACTCCTTCTTCGTTAGCTACCTGGAGGACTTTATCCAGAGATCGGAACGCCCGCTCGTCGAACCTCCCGGGTCCCTCCACGTGACGGATGATATTCGGAGATTCGCCGACCCTTCTCACAGATAACGTATATATTCTCGCGACCTTCCCCCCAGCCATCTTGATAGCCTTCAGTGCGTCTCTTATCTCGAACTCATCGGGGAGCCTGAATGGACTCGACGCACCGAACGGCATATAATCTTCAACGTAAGCCAGGTTTGGAATATCGTACGACACGAACCTCAGCTCTTTATTGCCGTCCATGAGCTTGTCGCTCTTGGTCGTGACAAAATCATTGAACTCGCTGGAGGCAGCACAACCACAAAGCCAAAGAGTTGACATTAATAGGAAGTAAATGTGGTATCTCTTCAATTTATTCTCTCCAATGGTTCAGGAATTTACTCACGTATGCAAATACCATTTTCGTGCGGCCTAATCATTCTGATCAAAGAGCCTTGAAAGGGCGAACAGGCTGAACCGATACCAGCTATGGCAAGACATCCGACGTTCACCCAAGTAAATGTGCCAATGAATATATAAGATAAATTCCAATATTTCCCTAAATCTCAGGGCAGATATTGACAATCAAATCAATGAACTTATGGGAGGAGGCTTTCGGAGGAATTCTTGAACCCGACCGTCAGAAATGTTATCATCCTGCTGCAATGTCAGGATTTGTCCTCCATCGTTCGGCCGGCAAAAAGACAGGATTCAAATAAGACAGTCTCTATTAAATAACAAAGGTGAGTTGAAATGCCAAAAGGTCAGACTTCAAATCAGCCATCAAAGGATGAGACGATATTTCGAGAGATCCTGAATTCACTTGGGGAGAATCTTCTCGAGAAATGGTATCCGCTTGCCGTTGATAAAAAGTATGGCGGATACTTCACAGATATTTCATTTGATTTCAAACTCGAGCCGATCCAGCATAAGATGGTCGTGACGCAGGGACGTCATGTGTGGACGACGGCGAAGGCGGCGATGCTGTTCGACAGTACGACTTATGCCGAGGCGGCGAAGCACGGGTACGAATTTTTCAGAAAGAAAATGTGGGACCAGAAAAACGGCGGCTTCTTTCAGATGAGGGGCGGCGACGGCGAAGTCTGCGATTACCTCGGGTTCTTTGACGAGAAGCGGACATACGGTTGTGCGTTCGCGGTCTACGGACTCGCGGCGTTATACGAACTCACGAAAGATCCGAAAGTGCTCGATCTGGCGAAAGAGGGATTCGCATGGATCGAAGAACACGCACATGATCCGAATGGCAGAGGTTATTTCCAATTCATGACTGCGGAAGGAAAACCGTACGGCAAGAACGCTCCATATAAGACAAAAGCATACGACGAAGTTGAGGCGGGTTACAAGGACCAAAATTCGTCAATTCATCTTCTGGAAGCCTATACCGAACTTTACGGCGTATGGCCGGATAAAACGCTGAAGAACAGGCTGAACGATCTCTTATTACTAATCAGAGACACGATCACTGCCCCGGAAGGGTATATGAACTTATTTTTTGACAACGATTGGAATCCGCTGTCATTCAAGAATACCCCGAAGGAGATCAGGGAAAAGAATTACAGACTCGATCACGTTTCATTCGGGCACAATTATGAGACGGGATTCCTGATGCTCGAGGCGTCGAACATTCTTGGATCGAAAGACGACAAGAAAACTCTAACTGTGGCGAAGAAGATGCTGGATCACGCTCTCGCGAACGGATGGGACAAGGAGAACGGCGGGTTTGTCGATGAGGCATATTATTTCGCCGGTGAAAAGAAATGCACTGTCATCAAGAACACGAAGAACTGGTGGGCGCAGGCGGAAGGGCTGAATGTGCTCCTTATGATGTCGAAGATATTTCCAAATGAGGCGACGTACCACGAACATTTCCTGAAGCAGTGGAGTTACATCAAGAATTATCTTCTCGATCACAAACACGGCGACTGGTATGAGGGCGGATTGGACAGGGAGCCACATTTCAAAAATGGTCCTAAGGGTCACATCTGGAAAGCAGCATACCACACCGGTAGAGCGCTGATGAATTGCGCGAAGATGCTGGCAGGCGATTTCCCGGCGAAGAGTCCGAAGAATCCAGGGTTTGCAAAGGCAGCGAAGGAGATGAGTGAGTTTATCGAACACTGGAGAAAAATCGCTGAGGGATTGGGCTAAAGCCCGGCTGGGTTTTGTTCTCATTGCCCCGACCTGAAGGTCGGGGCAATGGCAAGGCTGTGTCGGGGCCAATGGCAAGGCTGTGTCGGGGCAATAGCCAAGGCGTCGGGGCGGTGGCAAGGCTGTCGGGGCAGAGGCCAAGGCTGTTGGGGCAGTGGCAAGGCTGTCAGGACAATGGTTCGTCCTGACCCGGCAGTGGTTCGTCGTCCTGTCAGGACAATGGTTCGTCCTGACTCGGCAGTGGTTCGTCGTTCTGTCAGGACAATGGTTCGTCCTGTCTGGACAGTGGTTCGCCCGTCAGGGCAGTGGTTCGTTCTGTCTGGAAAGTGGTTCGTCATCCTGTCTGAGCAGTTGTACGCCCGTCAGGGCAGTAGTTCGTTCTGTCTGGAAAGTGGTCATAGGAACATTGCCGCGAGCTTTAGCTCGCGGCAATGAATTAACATAGTTATTCGGCTTCAGCCGAATACGAATTCAGAAAAGGATAGGAAGGAGGGGGACATGTCTTACCTGAAATTGTGGATTCATTTTGTTTGGTCGACAAAGTACCGGGAGAAGACAATAGCTCACGAGCTGAAAGGGAAACTGATAAATCACATCATCGAGAATGCCCGCGACAAGGGCATCTACATCGATGCAATCAACTGCGTTGAAGATCATGTCCATGTTCTTGTTTCTCTTGGCGCGACTCAAAGCGTCAGCGCAATCGCGCAACTGCTCAAGGGAGAGTCGTCTCACTGGGTGAACGCGACGCGCCTCTTGAGGGGCAGGTTTGAATGGCAGGACGATTTCGCTGCGTTCTCGGTCAGTGACGGGGCTGTGTACAATGTTCGAGAGTATATTAAGAACCAGGAAGCACACCATCGTATGAAGTCATTTAGCGAGGAGTTCGAAGAAATCCTCGAAGAACAGGGATTGAAAGAGTAGATTGGGCTAAAGCCCGGCTGGGTTTTGTTCTCATTGCCCCGACCTGAAGGTCGGGGCAATGACCAATTTGGGGTCGGGGCAATGACCAATTTGATCGGGGCGGTGACCAATTTGGTCGGGGCAGTGGGCAATGCGGGCAGTGCTCTGCTCGGTGGGCGTAGTGGTCTACGCAGGAAGTGCTTCTCTCCCGGTCGGGAGAGTGACCTCTGCAGGCGGTGGTCTGTCTGCTCAAGGCAGTGGACTACGCTGGAAGTGGGCTTCCCGGTCGGAGCAGTGTTCTATGCAGGCGATGCCCCAGCGGACAATGGGCAGTACAGACAACGACACCCGGGGACGATAGCCCGCATCGAGAAAGGCGTGAGCCGAAATCATCTCGAGAGGGAAATGACGTGAGAAAGCGTTGGCCCGTGCGCACAGCGGCTCGGGTCGTGGAAAGCTTCTGCGAACGATGACTTGAATGGCAAATAGCGTTTGAGGAGATGAGCCTGCGTGAACAACAGCACCCGCGCAGAAGAACCTTTGCGGACAAACGCGTGTGTGGAAAAGTTCATTGACATTGCCGCGAGCTTTAGCCTGCGGCAATGAATTAACAATGATTTTCGGCTTTAGCCGAATATCTCAGCTGCAAATCAGAGCATTACTTCAGCAAAACAATTTTTTGCGTCTGGACAAATCCGCCGGCTCGCAATCTCAAGAGGTACGTACCACTCGATAACCTATCTGCATTGAAACGCACTGAATATGTCCCGGGTTGCTTCAGATCGCCCTCAATGATCGTTCTTACCAAACGTCCGGACATGTCGTAAACCGACAGACTAACACGTTCGGACTTATTAAGAATAAACCTCACCGTTGTGGAAGGGTTGAAAGGGTTGGGATAGTTCGGGTAAAGCACAAACTCGTTCGGCACCGAAGGATTCACGTTTTTCACAGAAGTGATCGTCTCCACCTTTACCAGCTCTATTCCATCTCCTGTGCCGAGGTTGCGCGAGTACTCTCTGTCCAGCGAATCATTCCAGTGCTCATAGACTCCGAGACTACCGAGATGGACACCGCTGCTGTCGGGATCGTACTTGATACCTGCGGGCCATGCAGTCGAGTCCGCTGCCTGCTTCAGATAGTCGTCGACTCCCGGCATCTGCACATGGTCGGATGTTCCCTCCGCAAGGCAGCGCGCTTCTGTGAACTCGGATCTCACAAAATCGTACCCGACACATTCGATCGCAACAGGATCGAACGATGCGAAAACCGATGACATGTAAGTATTGTTGAACGGCGGAAGTTTCCACTTGAGAGGAGTATCGAGCTCGTAGTCCGTCGCCCAAAGCGCGTCCATGAGATAGAACAGATTCTTACCGCTCACCACGCTACTTCCCATGAGATCCACTTGCACGCGATACCGCCCATAACCCGTTCTCGTCGCATTGACTTCATCCGGCGCGAGAAGGCCGTTGTGAAGGTGAGACGCATCTCCCCTGGTCTGGGAGCCGAAATGATTCTTCGCGAACATCGTAACGCCGGCGCGCAGATGCCCTTTCAACATCGGGACGTCCAGGACGTAATCGACATTTTGAAAAACCGTATACACAAAATCGCTATGGACCGGAGTAGAACCGACAGTGAGCACCGTATCGTTATCCGAGTAATGTATTTTTGCCGTTGTGCTTGCAACCACTTTCTCCCTGCCGAGGTTCGTGTAACCGTCGTGATCGAGATAGTGGACACCCGGGAATTGTCCGTGCCAGAGGTCATAGCAATGCTTGTATACATGTTTCAGCGGGTCTCCAACGTAGATGTTCGACTGGGACACGCCCACGACATTGACAAGCTGCTTCAGAATTGCAAGAACAATGGCCGGTGAAGTCTCCGAGACTCCGTAGTAGCTATTGTTAGCCGCACTGAGATCGTATGTATTGAAATTTCCACTCCAAGAACTGGTCGCGTTGGTCTTTATGAAGAGTTTTTCACCGGCCGAGTATCCGACTCACCCCTTACCATGATTCCTGTTGAAGTAAACAAAAATAGAATCCCACGCCGTGGAGTCATTCGTGGTCCCCGTCAGCTGCCTGATAGCAGCGGAAACCATCGCGTCAACAACTGGCTGGTTATTGTTTTCCGGCATGAACCAGCCATGGCCGTAAGAATTTAGAACGCACTTCTGATTCGTGGCGGTGGAGTCATGGACCCAAACCACCCGACCGGGGAAAATTCCTTTTGCAACGCCGGCAGGATCATTCGCATCCAGAACGATATCCGGATAGTGTACATTCCGCGAGCTGTTAGTGATATCGTTTACCCACAGCGATCCCCCGATGCCGAGGACAAAGAATGCTCCAGCATAGAGCGCGGGCGAGCTAACGATCGATTTCTTCGATCTTAGATACGCGAGCCCCGCTCCGGCGAGAACGATCAACTCGCCCACGAAACCCGATGCGATCGGCATCGCCGCTCTAACACAGGGATATATGTCAGGCGGCTTGGCTTCGTCGCCACTCTGAATATCACCCAAAGGAAAGCGGCCAATTCAAGAAAAGGAAAAAACATTCTTGATAAACCGGTGAGTTGTTTGAATCCCTCGAATCTTCCCGTCTTCGGACAGAAATATGCGCATCTCGAAACGAATGCTCGCCCTTACTCCTGACAAAGTTTAGCGAATCAATTCTCTCGATTCCTTTTAGGAAATTCCCCGCCCTCTCTCGGTGCACCCGCAAGGATCGATAAAAATATAGAGCAAACTCGGGGACGCGCCAAGACTGACACACGAATAAAAAAATGCCGTGGGACAAGAGTCGGACGGCATTCGCACAATGGAAATATTTTAGGACGCCTATCTTTTCTTCTTCTTCGTTGGTTTGAGGTTCTTCTCGATGAGTTTTATACGTTCGTTGACACTTTCGGCACTCCTGAGTCCGTCCGGTGAAGTGTTCAAAACATAATCGAGAAGTTTATTCACCGTAGAAACCGCGACATGCATCCTCGTGTCCGATGAACCGTAATAGATCAGCACATCGCCATTCGCTCTCTTAACCCAGCCATTACTGAAGACGACGTTCGATACGTCACCCACTCTCTCCTCGCCTTGCGGGGCCAAGAAATACCCGGCCGGCTCAGCAATTACCCTGTTTGGTTCTTTAAGGTCGGTGAGGAACATATATAAAACGTATCTGAGACCCGCGGCGGTGTTCCTTACGCCGTGCGCTAACTGCAGCCAGCCCTTCTCGGTCTTGATCGGAGCGGGACCCAGACCGTTCTTCGCTTCCTTAATCGTGTGATACTGTCTGTCATCGATAATGGTCTCCTTGCCTATCTCCGCACCGACAATCGTCGGAGAAAGTCCCCACCCAATGCCGCCTCCCGTACCGGCGTCGATGAACCCGTCTTGCGGACGGGTGTAGAAAGCGTACTGGCGGTCCACGAATTCAGGATGAAGGACGACATTTCGCTGTTGAGGCGATTTTGTTTTTAGATCGGGAAGCCTTTCCCAGGATTTCAGATCTTTCGTCCGGGCTATGCCGCATGTCGCAATGGCGGAAGAAGTATCACTCGCCGGTGCCTTCGGGTCTTTGCGCTCGGTGCAGAACAGGCCGTAGATCCATCCGTCTTCATGCTTTACGAGCCGCATGTCATAGACGTTCGTGTCGGGATTACCTATAAGCTCAGGCATAGTGATCGGGTAATCCCAGAACTTGAAGTTATCCACTCCGTTAGGTGACTCGGCTATTGCAAAGAAGGATTTCCTGTCTGTGCCCTCGACTCTGACCGCAAGAACTATCTTCCTGTTGAATTCCATCGCGCCGGAGTTGAATGTCGCGTTCACTCCAATTCTTTCAAGAAGGAACGGGTTTGTTTTAAAATTTAAATCGTAACGCCAGTGGATCGGCGCGTGCTCCGCGGTTAGAACGGGATGCTCGTACCTCGTGTAAATTCCATTCCCATCCTTCAACGGCTTGTTCTTCCTCGAAATGAGTTTCTTATGTTCGGAATTCAGCCGCCTAAGTCTTTCACCAAACTGCTTCTTGGTCATTTTATTTCTCCCGCAAGTTCTACTTTTGAATTCCCGGAGACTTGTTTGTCATCGAGTGAACGCTCACCGAAAGTAGCTTCGAGTTTGTCCCACCAGTTGAATTTCAGTACCAGCGACGTGCCTATCATCACCGCTACCGAAACTATCAGCGACGTGTAGTCTCCGATTACGAGAAAAACCGGTGCGGCCATGAGCGTTATCTGCCACACGATGCCGACGATTACGTTGAACATGTCCCGCTTAAAATCTCTGTTCGGCACGAACGACGGGTTGGCGTTCATGACCTTTTCTCTTATCGGCTTCCAGAATCCCCACGGGCGAACTTTCTTGTAGAAGTCCATGAGGATCTCATCACTCTCAGCGGGTGTCACGAGCGTCGCAATGATGCATCCCGCTATCGAGAGAAAGAAAATAATTGGGAACGCATTCATGCTCGGGTTGTTCGACAGCGGCCAGTCGTGAAGGAACGGAAGGAGGTTGAAGCTGTTCATCGCGAGAAGCACCAGCGAGCCCAAAATGCCGCCGAGCATTCCCCAGAAGTATCCGTGCCCGTTGAACCTCCACCAGTACCACTTGAAAACGTTCGCCGCGACGTAACCGCCATATAGAGATGCCGTGATCCAGACCATGACCTGGTTGATCGACTCGACGAAAAATCCGATCGACACGCCGACGACGACGACGAGTATCGAAGTTATGTAGCTCATCTCTACGTATCTCTTTGGAGAAGCGTTCGGATTTATGTACTTCTTATAAATGTCGTTCACGAGATAAGCCGGCGCGGCGTTGACGGTCGCAGCAAAGTTACTCATGAAGGCCGCGATCAGTCCTGCCATGAGGAATCCGAGCAACCCGACCGGTATGTAGTGTGCAAGCACTTCTGGAAGGATCGTTTCAAAGTCCGGTGTCGATATAGACCCGGCGTACAGCGCATTGAAATTCGTGAGCGCAAGGATAGTCAGTCCGGCCACCATGAAGTATCTTGCAGGATTCAGCACGACGTTGACCAGAGAACTCATCTTCGCGGCTTCCTTCGGGTTCTTGGTCGAGAGCACGCGCTGCATGTCGTAGTTCGGAGCCGGACCCGCGGCAGCAGTGAAAATTCCTTTAAACAACACCATACCGAAAAAGAGTCCGAACATCGAGTAGCCGTCGGTTCTGATCCATTCGTTGAACGCAGTCACCTTCGAGGAGACTACCGAATTCACAGTCGACCAGTCAAGATTGAGGTTCCACCCGAAGAACAGGCTCTTCCATCCTTCAGGTAGAACGGCGTTCACCATGCCAGGCGAAACGTGTACCATGGCGATGATCCCTATCGCGATCGATGCGATCGTAAGTGTCGCATACTGGATCACCTCGGTAAGCACGACGCTTATCATCCCGCCTTTCACGACGTAAATGGTGGTTATTCCCATCAATATTAGCGCGTAAAGGTTAGCATTTATGTCCGGATGTGCCAATAGAGTCTGTGAGTTGGTCACGAGTGGCGGAAGAAACGCCACCGCAAATTTCCCGATTCCCTTGAATCCGTACGACAGGAATCCGATCACCCCGATAAGCGCAAAGATGACGACAATTATATGTGATAAGGTCGAGCCCGTCCCGCTGCCGAATCTCGTTTTGATCCATTCCGCCCCCGTCATGACGTTCGATCTTCGGAGCCAGGCGGAGAGGTAAACCATTAAAAATATCTGATTGAACACCGGCCACAACCACGGGAGCCACACGCTTTTCATACCGTACACTGCAAGCCAGTACACGAGAAGCATCGTGCCAGCTATATCGAACATACCGGATGCGTTGGAAACACCAAGCACCCACCACGGCATCACGTTCCCGCCGAGAAAATAGTTGTGTATATTCTTCGCAGCTCTCTTTGTCACGAGCACACCGAGAACGACAACTATTATCAAGTATATGACTATGATACTGAGATCCACCACACTCAAATGCATTTGCCTAATTCATCCTTTCTTTGAGATAAAGAGGACATGAGCAAAGTCACGTGGGAACCGATAAGATTTTCTGAACATTACGCACGCAAACCAGCCTGAAAGAATTACATTTTTCCACGTTCGTTCATATTAGTAAATCTCGCGGAAATCTTCTACTGGTTTTGCCTTTGGCACTGGCCGAACCAAAACTTTTGTTACCCCCGTTAAACTCATTCGGTCCCCATGCTGCATTCTAATACTCAATAGTTCAGCGGCACCCGCAAACCGGGAGCGGATTTGCCTTCGCTGCGTTTCATTATCCCTCGATATATTGCGATATTAAATCCCATGGGAAAGAGGAACGAACTAATCTCTACCACAAAGCCGATCGGTCGGGCTAAGATCCTGGAATCTGCACGGATCGCGCGAACTTGAGGGCTGGCTCGGGCCCCGGATAAACGAAGAAGAGCAAACTTGACATGAAGAACTCTCTTAAGATTCTCAGTCTCCTGTCACTCGCCATCCTGGCTCTTGCAGGCAATGCGATAGGCGGAGGAGCAAACTGTACCACGATGCTAAACCTCGCAGGCGTGAAGCTTCGTGTCGAAGTCCTGACACCTGTCGTTGTCAGAGTCACACTTGCACCCGGAGATTCGCTTTCGACAAGAAAATCATTATCCACAGTCCCTGTAGATGAAGATGTGAATTGCAGAAAGGAAGAAGACAAGAATTCGATTTCAATATTCACAGGCAGGATTGAAATCGTGATCTCGAAGTCGACAGGCGCCATAACATTTTACAATTTAAAACACGAAAAGATTTTAGCTTCCGCAGGTGCGGGGAATTCCTGCTTCGTTCCGGCGATTGTGGAGGGTGAGGGCACTTACCACGTCCGACAAACTTTCGTTCTCTCGAAAACGGAGGGGCTTTACGGTCTTGGCCAATTCGAAGATCCGATCATGAACTACAGGGGAAAAGACATTCTGATCGCGCAGGCAAACAGGACCGCCGTGAATCCGTTTCTCGTTTCGACAAAGGGATACGGTATCCTCTGGGACAATCCATCGGAATCGAAATTCCACGACAGCAGCGACGGAACTTACTTCTGGTCGGAAGTCGGCGATCAAATCCAATATTATTTCGTGTACGGCCCGACGATGGACGAAGTGATCGCAGGATATCGAAAGCTCACGGGTAAAGCCCCGATGTTCGGCAGATGGGCATACGGCTACTGGCAATCGAAGGAGCGTTATCAGACTTCAAGTGAGTTGATCGGCATCGTAAAAGAATATCGTGAAAGACAAATTCCGATAGACAACATCGTCCAGGACTGGCAATACTGGGGAGACATGGACCAGTTCAGCGGAATGGTCTGGGACTCCGTACGCTATAAGAATCCGAAATCGATAATCGATTCGCTCCATGATCTGCATTCGCACCTCATGGTCACCATCTGGCCGGCATTCGGGATAAAGTCGGACATTCATAATGAAATGAAAAAAGACGGTTTCCTTTTCAATCCGGTACACTGGTGCGGTGGGAATGTCTATGACGCATGGAATCCTGCGGCGAGAGATCTTTACTGGAAATACATAAATAAGGGGCTGCTCGCAGCGGGTGTCGACGCGTTTTGGATGGACGCCACGGAACCCGAGTTCAGGTGCACCGACGACAGGTATATCACGGCGCTCTCGCTTGAGGACGCTGGACGGAATTACCTCGGGACGAATGCAAGATACTTGAACTCGTACTCCCTCGAAGACACCCGCGGGATCTACGAACACGAAAGAGAGACGACGGATAAGAAGAGAGTGTTCATACTTACACGATCCACGTTTACCGGTCAGCAGAGATTTGCGGCTGCGACATGGTCGGGAGATACATTCGCCAGCTGGGACGCTCTGAAGACACAGATCGCCGCCGGAATAAATTTCTGTGTGTCCGGCATACCCTACTGGACGAACGACATCGGCGGGTTCATAACGTTCTTCAATTACCCTGACGGCGTGAAGGACGACGCGTACAAAGAGCTTTACGTGAGGTGGTTCGAATTCGGTGCGTTCAATCCGATATTCAGATCACACGGGACCAACACTCCGAGAGAAGTCTGGCAGTTCGGATCGAATGGAGATTGGGCGTACGATGCGCTTGTAAAATTCGACAGGCTGCGATATCGGCTCATGCCATACATTTATTCAACTGCTTGGAGAGTGACGAACAACGGATATACAATGATGCGCGCACTGCCGATGGATTTCACCGGCGACAGGCGGACATTTTCGATCGGAAATGAAATCATGTTTGGCCCTTCGCTCCTTGTCCGCCCGGTAACGAAGCCGATGTTTCACCCGGCCGCCTACAACGGCATAGACATTACCCCCGATCATTTCTATTCCGCGGATGGAAAAGAACATGGGGCACAACTCGAAGTTTACCGCGGCACCGATTTCAATCAGCTAGTCCTGTCCAGGAAATTCGACGCAAGCCAGGTAGGATGGATCGGCTGTCTTCCTGTCGGGCTCGACACATGCTACAGCCTGAAGATCACGGGAAAGATCATGTCCGAAGTCAAGGGGAACTACAGGTTCTTCGTTCTTGCTGACGCGGGTGTGCAGTTGTGGGTGAACGGGAAATTACTCGTCGACAAATGGGACAATAAAGAAAGCGCGAAGTTTGAAGGAGACATTCTTCTCGATTCGAACAAGAAATATGATTTCGTATTATTCCACAGACAGTTCAGGCAGAACACAGCAAATTTAAAAATCAACTGGATCGTGCCTTCGACAGACAGTCATCCGAACGAGACAGATGTCTATCTCCCTGAAGATTCTTCCGGGTCATGGTACGATTTCTGGAGCGGACGGGATCTCAAAGCCGGACAAAATATTCTGATCGAGACGCCTATCGACATGATCCCGGTTTACGTACCGGCCGGTTCCATTATCCCGATCGGTCCGGAGGTGCAATACGCATCCGAGAAACCCGATTCGCCAATCGAGATCAGAGTCTATCCGGGGAGAAATGCCAGCTTTCAGCTGTACGAAGACGAGAATGACAATTACGATTATGAAGAAGGATTGTACGCGACAATTCTATTTCAATGGGACAATAAGTCGAAGATACTGACAATCGGTGAAAGGAAGGGAGAATTCCCGGGCATGCCGGTGGAGCGGAAATTCAACATCGTAATCGTCCACGAAGATCACGGAGTTGGAATCGATCCGACACCCGTGCCTGACAAGACGGTAACATACGACGGAAAAGAATTGAAGATAAAATTTTAGAAGTAGGGGGTAAGGAAAATGATGAGAGAAGTACTGGCCATTTCAGTAAGCCTTATCGCTGCACTCGCGGATTCTTATTCACAGACGGTAAACTTCAGCGTTAGTGTGAACAGAGATTCGGCAATCAGGATCAGTCCGTACATATTCGGCACAAACCAACTGTTAACGGGCGGCGAGAACTGGAAAGCAATGAGAATCGGCGGGAACCGCCTCACTGGATACAACTGGGAGAACAATGCCTCGAACGCTGGGAGCGATTATCTCCAGGAGAGCGATGATTATCTGACATCAGTTTTCGGAGTTCCCCCCGACAGCGCGAACGTTCCCGGAATTGTTACTGAAGTTTTTTACAGGCAGGCCGCACAATTCAATGCGTATCCCCTCGTCACTCTCCAGATGGCGGGATTCGTGGCGAAAGACAAGAATGGTATTGTGGACACAAGTCAAAAAGCACCGTCACCGCGGTGGGCCTTTGTAAAATTCTCAAAAGGAAGTCCGCTTTCTCTTTCACCCGATACGAGCGACGACACAGTCTACATGGACGAATATGTGAATTTCCTCGTGGACAAATACGGACCGGCAAGCTCGCAGACAGGTATAAAAGGATATGAGCTTGACAACGAACCGGACCTGTGGAATTCGACTCATCCTCTTCTCCATCCGGCCCAGCCGACTTGCCAGGAAATAATTCAAAGGTCCGTCGCGCTCGCGCAGACTATAAAGAACATCGACCCGACAGCAGAAGTGTTCGGACCGGTTTCATACGGATTCAACGGCTATCTCAGTTTCCAGGGCGCTCCCGATTGGAACACGGTAAGTTCAGGAAAGGGCTATTCATGGTTCCTCGACTACTATCTCGACCAGATGAAGAAAGCAAGCGACACTGCCGGCAAGAGACTTCTCGATGTCCTCGATCTTCACTGGTATTCCGAAGCACAGGGAGACGACAGGATAACGGATCCGACAGCCGCCACGACAAACGATGTTCTCGCGCGAGTCCAGGCGCCACGTACCCTGTGGGACAAGACATACAAAGAGGATAGCTGGATCGAACAATACTTTTCCTCGTACCTTCCGCTCCTTCCCAAAATAATTTCCTCCATAAATAAATATTATCCGGGGACGAAATTAGCGTTCACAGAATTCAACTATGGCGGTGAGCAGGATATTTCAGGCGCGCTGGCAATGGCTGACGTGCTCGGAGTATTCGCGAGGTTTGGAATATATCTTTCAAGCGTCTGGCCCTTGAACTCAACATCACCTTACATATCGTCGGCGTACCGGATTTACACGAATTACGACGGAAATAATTCTTCGTTCGGCGATTATTACATGCCGTCTCAGACAAGCGACACAGCCGATTGTTCGATTTATGGGTCCGTCGACGATGGAGCAAATGAAATTCATCTCATAGTGATAAATAGGAACTACAACGAACCCATCGCCGGGAACTTCACCATCTCCTGTCCCTCGACCATATCCGGTGGCACAGTTTGGGAGATAAACAGGTTCAACTCACAGATTCACCAGCTCGACACATTGACAACGATATCAAATAATTCTTTCTCATACTCCATTCCCGGTCCATCGATCCTGCACATAGTTCTCACAACGTCAGGGACGATTAACGCGATCGCATCGCGCAGCGTGCCGACCAAGTACGATCTCGCCGCATTTCCAAACCCATTCAATCCTTCGTGCCGGATTGAGTACAATATTCCAGACAACTCGAGCTCGGAGCTCGACATTTATTCGGTGCAGGGAGTACTGATAAAGTCTTTCGAGCGGCTGTCGCATTCGGGATTGCTCTCATGGGACGGGACAAACACAAATAACGTCCGTGTTGCGTCGGGAGTTTACTTCGCGATACTCCGAAACCAGTCGCATCTTTTCGCGACTCAGAAGCTTCTTTTGCTGAAGTGAGAGCGCGCCCCACAAGCAGACCGCGAGCGCAGAGGTTGCCCAAGACACTACATTGGTGCGTCTCAGTCAGGATCAAAACGAGGATTAGGACCGGGATATCACGTCTCGCCACTTTGAATTCCTCATCTCTACTGATATATTCCTCGAAAACATGACAACGTCTGAAAGCATCAGAACATATCGCCGGCCATGGATAACAGGATTAATCGCCGCGGGTGTATCGGGAGTCCTCTACTTTTTCTCCACGGGACTCAATCCGGTGGGTGCGCTCCTTTTCATCGCACCGCTTCCCGTCCTCGTTGTCTCCCGCCGGCTCTCGGCTGGAAAAACATTTGTCGTTTCTTTCCTGGCGTCGGCGATTGGCACGATGAACTTTGCAGTCTATCTCGCGGTATTCATGCCGCCTCCGCTCCTGATTTCCACGCTCGTTTTATTTTCGGGAGTCTTCGGGCTGACGATTCTTGCGCACCGTGCAGCGCAAATCAGATTGGCACCGCTCCTTTCACCCTTTGTTTTTCCATCGACATGGACAGCGTTCGAATTCCTTCGTTCGATCGCATCGCCGAACGGAACGGGCGGAAGCATCGCTTACACACAGACGAATTTTCTCGCCCTCATCCAGGTGTCTTCGCTGACCGGCATGTGGGGAATTGTCTTCATTGTTACGCTGATTCCAGCCGTGCTCGCAGTAGCGTGGAGTGTAAAGTCGTCTATGAAACAAATTATGGGCGCGCTCGCTATTCCCGCTTTGATTGCTGCGTTTGTTCTGGTGTTCGGCTACGTTCGAATGACGCGTGACTGGAGGCCGCAGGCGATGCCTGTCGGGCTTGCGGTCACAGATACGACAATAAAGTATTTCCAATCTGAAAATCCAGCGGAATCGCTTCCGGTCATCAGAGCGTACGCGGATCGGGCAGCGGATCTTTCCGGATTCGGTGCGAGAGTGGTAGTCCTCCCCGAGAAGTTCGCCGCGGTAACAGTTAAGTCCGACTCAATCGTGAGAACCATTTTCTCACGGACTTCCATGCGTGACAGTATCGTGATCGTCGCGGGACTGAATGTGATCGGAACCGACCGCGATACAAATGCGGCGACGGTGTACTTTCCCGACGGAAAAATACTGAACTATAGGAAGAAGTATCTCGTTCCCGGGTTCGAATCGAAATACTACTCCGGGAACACCCCGCTCACTTTCTCTGTCGGCGAAAGAACCGCCGGCGTTGAGATCTGCAAGGACATGGATTTCCCTGAATGGTCGAGAGAATACGCGGCACGCGGGGCGACGATTCTCTTCGTGCCGGCGTGGGACTTCACGGTAGACGGAGAACTTCATATGAGGATGGCAATACTGCGCGGAGTAGAGAACGGATTTTCGATCGTCCGCTGCGCGCAGCAGGGGCTTCTCACCGTCAGCGACTTCAGGGGAAAAATAATCGCGGAAGAACCGAGCTCGAAATCGCCGGAAGTACTTCTGTTGAGTCTCGTTTCGCCCGGTCCGGGAAGAACTTTCTATTCGACAATCGGGGACTGGTTCGGGTGGTTGAGTGTCGCGGCAACGGCCGCGCTCATACTTACAATGTTGCCGGGCACACGAAAAGACTGACCAGCATTTCCCTGTTGAGCCGGCAACGCTGCGCGATTTGATTCTTTACGATTGATCGCCATTGTTTTTCTTTTGAAAGCGTTTCCTGACGTGATGGAGAAGGTTTCTAGCCCAGAGAAACTCTGTCCCGAGTATCGCGAGCGCGAGAAGAACGACGAGGAGGCCGGGTGCAGGGAGAACGAACATCACGACTCCACTGATTAGGAGTGTGAAGCCCACGACGGCTATCATAAGTCTGCGGATTTGTTTGATCGTTTTGTTCATCATCGAACTCTGTCGGCTACAGGCTCAGGGTTTAGATTCAATCGGATTTCTCGGATCTGCCCTCCCTGACAAAATGGCGTCATTAGAGTAAGATTAATTCAGGAATTTTCCAACCGAAACTTTAATGCACGACGAGCATTCTTGATGAATGGACTTGAGAGTTGTTGCAACGAGGCCATTTTGAGAAGAACTCGGCACGAACAGAATTGTAACTCTGTCGATACAATCAAATCACTTGAGCATCAACATTTTCTTTGTCGAAGTGAATGCACCTGCAGTGAGCCTGCAAGTGTAAATTCCGCTTGGTAAACCCGTTCCCTCAAATGTTGACTGGTACTTGCCTGGTATCTTATTTTCATCAACCAGAGTTCGCGTTTCCCTCGACTCGATATTACACTGAACGCACTGCACTGAACCACCCGAATATTAACTGATATTAAGTCCCGCTGACTTAGAAGAAGTTATTTGTTGATATGCGAAATAATCAAGGCTCTGAGTGTGCGGGGGGCATTTTACGGCGGCGATCTAAATTCCATAAGAGGAAAGGAAGAAAACCAGGCGCCCAATTTCGTGACCGATTCAATTCTTGAGGGAAATGACGCGAATTTGTGAGATCACTTCCTCAATTCAGCAAGCTTTTTCTGTTCCAGAAGACTTTCACTTTTCCGGAGCGCAATCATCTCCATTGCGTTCCGATTGAAAATGGCAAGGGTTGTAGTGTCCACATCGTAAATCGAGTTGAGACCCTGAGCTTCCTGAGGCGGGTCTCCTGTAAAAGGGTCACCCGGCTGCCATCTGTCGTCCGGGTGGAGTCCTCTCCCTTCTCCGCCCCAGCCCCAGACATTTGTGCCGGCAATAGGCGCGCCGGTGGCGGCGCTGTCGTAGATAATCCTGAGGATCTTCCTGAAATACCTGTCTCTCGCGGTCGTCGGAGTGCCGGGCTTGCAGAGCTCGCTGTCGCGCGGCATTCCGAATTCCTCCATGACAATCGGTTTGTCCAGCACACGCGCCAGTGCGATATGTTTGTCGATGTAACCGATTGCATTCGATTCAGTCCTCGAATAGGTCTTGTCGATGTTCTTTGCGTCGAACCATCCCCAGTTTTTCGGCCAGAGATGAAATGTCAGATAGTCTATATACTTCGACCGGTTGCAAGTCACGAAGATCGTGGAGTCTTGCAGGTTGCCGATTAGTCCTTCGCTACCTGTTGTCACAAGGTGATTCGGATCGAGGGCGTGGATGAAGTGCGCTGTAGAATCTATCCATTGGTAATACTGTTGAAGATACCTATCATCCCGACCTGGACGAGGTTCGTTCGCGAGTTCCCACGCCATTATTGAGGGCTCTTCATAATAATAACGGCCGTCATACTGGTTTCTTCTCGTCACGAGATCCGTAACAAAATTGTAGAAGAGGGATTGTGCTTTTTGATTCACGTAGAATGAAGCGGAGTAGTCCATGAAGGCCGCATAATTTCCATTTGCGGCATCGACACCGCCACCGCCATTCGCCCAGTCGACGTATTGCGCCATGCCGCCCGACCACTCCCAGTAATTGTTCAGGAAAATCACTGCGTGCATGCCCCTCTTGTCCAATTCTGAAAGAAGGAAATCCAGTCCGTCCAGTAAATTCTCGTCGTAGACTCCCGGCTTAATCTGGATCGCAGGTTTGAGAGAGTTCTCTATATATGATTCCTCAGAAGCACCGAGGACGCGCAGGTTAGTGATGCCAAGCGATTTCAGATCGTCGAGTTCTCTGAGGAGTCTCGGCCTATCGCCTGTATTGCCCGTCGAGCCGAGGTAACAGCCGTCCCACATGTTTGTTCCGGTATAGTAGAACGGTTTGCCATCGAATTCAAATTGCATCCCGTCGACTCGCACGTAATCAGGTTTACCCCAGAAAAGAAAACTTGAGCACGCCTCCAGGAAGGACGCCATAAGAACCGAACACAGCAGGATGAGAATTTTTTGCATCACTTTTTCCTCAGAAGAGATTGCAGTCATGAAACATTTATAAAAGATATAAACAATCTGACAATAAAGGGAGAATCTGTGATCCCTAGCAGTGGGCTACTTTCAAAGTGAAATGACATTTGTGTTTTTTTTGAACGCCGTAGAATACTCAACGATGGGACATTTCAGTAGCGTCAAAATAGCCCACTACCTGATCCCTTATGGGTCCCTGTTCATTTCTATGTGATTATCGTAAGTATTTCATCTCTTCGGAATCTGCATACGATAATTCGTTTTGTCACGCTAAGGTGCAGGAAAATCGGCATCAGGGAGTTCGCCTGTTTTCAACGGTTGATATTGATTATTTTCGTTAAAGTTCATACATAATCAGTCGATCAGGGACTCGATGGGAAATAATGTCAGGATAACGTTTCGAGGGATCAAAGCGTCGGACATTTCAGAATCATTATTAAAACTGGAGGTAAGATGAACGCAATCTTTACGAGGTTATTCATAAAGATGAATCCGGCGATCTTGTTATTGGCGTTGCCGATAATGATCGGATTTACATCTGAACCCGTTCGTTCTCAATCCAGGACTCACTACGCGAACAAGGAAATTTTCTTGAGCGGGATCAATATCGCGTGGGTAAATTACGCTAACGACCTGGGTGCAAGTCCCGACCTCACACAATTCGCCACCGAGTTCAAGACTGTTCACGACAATGGTGGGAACGTTTTGAAATTCTGGATGCATGTCGACGGTGTACAAACGCCTGTGTACAACGACACCGGATTGGTGACCGGGCCCGGGCAGTACATGATCCAGGACCTCAAGCAGATCCTCTCGCTTGCGAGTCAATATAGCGTCGGGATTATGATGACTTTATGGTCGCACGACCTGCTGAGCACAGATGAGCTGGACTCGGCCCAATTATACCGGAACGCGAAACTATTCACCGACACTGCGTACACCATGGCGTACATAAGAAACGCTTTGATTCCGATGGTCGACTCCTTGAAAGGCAACCCGGCAATCCAGTCGTGGAACATCGTGATCGAGCCGGAAGGGTTCAGCGACGTGCTCGGCTGGGGCAATCGCGTGCATGTGCCGATTGCCGACATTCAAAGATTCGTGAACCTGATCGCCGGCGCAATCCACCGCACAGACACGAGCGCACTTGTTACGCTGGACGCGAACACGATGCAGTCAAACACTGACGTGCAATCGCCTGCCGGCACCATCCAGGGTCAGTTCAACGTGAGCAGTCTTTCTCCGCAGCAAGTAAGTCAGTACACAAATGAATTCAACATTCTCCACCGGACTAACATGACCACCGCCGACTGGGTCGCGTACATGCAAAAGATCTCGCTGGCGGGAAATACAAACTACTACACCGACGCGCGCCTCAAGGCAGCAGGCGGAGATAGCGACGGTACGCTCGATTTCTACACCGTCGACTACTACAGCGGAGCGGGAACGTCATACAGTCCTTTCCTGCATAATTGCAGCGCATACATGCTTGACAAGCCCCTTGTCATCGGAGAATTCTTTATGGCGCCGACCGACGGGCTTGCCGACGGGGTCTTATATCCCAGGTTATACAATAACGGATATGCAGGCGCGCTCATGTGGGCCTGGGCAGAGGATCAGACCAAGACGTCGTTGACGGATACATGGAGTGCACTGCAGTACATGTTTGCAAATTACAGGAACGATATCATCGTGTTCCCGAAGACCGGAAGCATATATGTATTCAGTGCGACACCGGGCACGATTCAGAAAACAGACAGCACAGTAATTAGATGGGATGCGGAGCCCGGCTCGACGGTCACATTTAACGGCTTGAGCGAGTCATCGGTTAAGGACAGCGTGATAGTCTCGCCTCTCGTAACCACCTCTTACACCTTAACCGCCTCTGGCATGGTGAACGATACGTCGAGGCTGACGGTCACAGTCCTGCCGACGGGAAGAATCATGAGCTTTAAGGCAACTCCCCTTCAAATCGGTACAGGAGAGAGCACTTCGCTTGTCTGGCAGGTGGTCAAAAATTCTACGGCCACACTTAACAATGCGACTGTGCCGGTCGTAGATTCCATCGTGGTTTATCCGGATGTGGTCAACAATACTTACACGCTTCTCACCGAGGGAGACGAGCACGATTCGACGACGATCTCGATACAGGTTCTCCCGCCGGATCAAGTAGACAGGGCATACCAAGGAACGGTGACTGCTTCGTCGAACGATACCGTAACATACACCTTCAGCAATCCTCAGAATATTGTCGATGGCAACAACTTCACGCGTTGGCAGGCTTCCGCCTCCCCGACGGCTCAATGGGTTAGGATTGACATGGGAAATTTGTTTGCCGTCACCCAGGTTACCATCCGGTGGGGAAACCATGCATACGCGAAATCTTACTCTCTACAGCTCGCTCCTGACAACGTGAATTGGATCGTGGTAAAGTCACAGTCAAACGGAACCGGCGGTACAAACTACGTCGAGACGGTTTCTGGATTGCAGGACACGGCGAGATACCTCGCACTCTTGTTACTAAGCCAGGGGACCAACGGAGCTTACTCGATTGCAGAAATAATGGTTCAGGGGACGCTTGCTACGGGTGTGCGATCTACAAATGATTTGCTTCCAAAAACATATTCACTGTCTCAGAATTTCCCGAACCCATTCAACCCGTCGACCCGTATAAGATTCGCGCTGCCGAATGCGGGAGACGTGACACTGACCGTGTACGATGTATTGGGCCGGGAAGTAGAAACGCTTCTTCACCAGCGAATGTCGCCGGGAAATTACGAATTGGATTTCGATGCTTCGCGACTCAGCAGCGGTGTTTACTTCTATTCGTTAAGAGCCGGGAGTTATTTTGTGACTAAGAAGATGTTGCTTTTGAAGTAGACCGGACATCCCGAGTGATTTTGCGGTCCTCCTGGATTAACTGAGGAGGACCGTCATTTACAAAGCATCCATTTACCAAACGGGGCGCTTCCCGAGTCAGATGAATCCCCATCCCTGACCGGCTCAAGAGGCATGCGTGCTCGTGGCGAGTGTGACGATCTAATGCTCCCCTTTGAACCCCGAATCAGCAATCGCATCTCGCACCGCCCTGAAGACTTCAGCAGCCTTGTACGGCTTCTGGATAAATTGATCCACGCCAATTTTCTCAAGAGACGCTTTGACTTCCGGATCGATGAACCCGCTTGCGATTACGACCCTGGCGTGCGGATTAATCTCCTTAACCGCGCTCACCACCGATTCACCGCTCATCTTCGGAAGACCAAGATCTGAGATGACCACCGCGATCCGATCTTTCTCGCGCCTGAATGTTTCAATTCCCTCCTCTCCATCGTGCGAGAGGATAACTTCGTAGCCCTTCGAAGTTAGAATCGTCGTCAACAAGTCTCTCAACATCTCCTCGTCTTCGATGACGAGCACGGTACCTTTTCCGGTCGGGAAGTCTTCGGCCATTTCCTTTACCAGCTCACTCCCGGAGGCGCCTTCTCGCTGGGCAGGAAAGTACACGAAGACATCGGTCCCTTTTCCAAGTTCGCTGGCAACATCGATGAAACCTCTGTGGCTCTCGACGATCCCGTAGACGACAGAAAGACCGAGGCCCGTTCCCTTACCTACATCTTTCGTGGTAAAGAAAGGCTCGAAGATGTGCTGTCTCGTCATCTTGTCCATGCCTGAGCCGGTGTCGGAGATCCTGACTTCCACGTACTCTTTGTCCGCAGCGGCAAAATGCCGTTCCTCGAGAGTTTTCCCGTGCACCGTTCTCGTGCCAATTGTGAGAGTACCGCCCTTTGACATTGCATCCCGTGAATTGACGCAGAGATTGAGAAGTACCTGTTGGATTTGCGTGGAGTCTGCCATAACCAAAGGTATATCGCTTCTGCAGTCTGTAGTTATTTCAATTGTCTTCGGGAACGTCTCTTCGATTAGTCGTTCGGTCTCACCAATGATCTCGTTCAGGTTGATGGACTCAAACGTAGTTTCGGTTTTCCTGGCAAATGTCAGGAGTTGTTGAACGAGTGACTTCCCTCGATCGGCAGCCTTGGTAATAGCCTTTATGCCCCGGTCGAATTTCTGGATTTCGTAGGTTCCCTGCCCAAGGAGTTCGGAATAACCCAGGATCACACCGAGAATATTGTTGAAGTCGTGCGCGATTCCGGCGGCGATGTTTCCGAGCCCTTCAAGTTTCTGAGTCTGTATGAATTGCCGTTCGAGCGTTCTGATCTCTGTGATGTCCTTGACCATTCCGGAGACGACGTCGCCGTCGAAGGAAGCGCTCAGAAGCACGTTTCTTATTTTGCCAGTCCTGGTAATGAACTCGAATTCTTTGCTCTTCCCGGTTTTGCCGTCCTTCTTGAGATCTTCCGTGAACGATTCCCATTCGCGCACGCTTTTGTAAAGCTTCGGCAGACTTGCAGACATCATCATTTGTGGAGAATCATATTCGAGAATGTCAGCCATCGCTTTGTTCGCGTAAATGAATTCTCCATCGACGGTTGTTTTGTATACACCTACCAGCGCGTTCTCGACGAGTTCCCGGTATTTTCGCTCCGACTCGGTTATTTCTCTCTCCATCTGTTTGCGCTCGGTAATGTCGCGGGCGACCCACAGGACAGAGTCTTCGGACATCGGCGACACGGCAGCGGCGCGCCACTTTTCCTTTCCTCTGATATTGATGGCGTACTCGACATTCTGCGCAGTATTAGTCGCGAGAGTCTTTTCAATGATCGACATAAAGAAATCGGATTGTTCCTTGGGAAAGATCTCGCGATTCGTTTTACCAACTATCTCCGCAGCCGGCCTGTACAGCAGCGTATCCTTGGCTGGCGCAGCTTTCAGAAATTTTCCATCCCTGCCGAGCACGAGTATAACATCGTTCATCGAATTAAAGAGTGCCCGAAGTTCCGCTTCCGATTGGCGAAGCGCCTCGTCTATCATTTTGCGTTCAGTGACGTCCATGCCGACTCCCACCAGACCGGTAATTGCTCCGTTCTGATCGCGCAGGGGAATCTTCGAGGTTAGGAGCCAATGCTTCTTTCCCTCGACGTCGATGAGGGACTCCTCCCTGTTCAGCACGGGTTGCCCGTCCCTGATCACTTTCTGGTCGTCGGTAAAGAACTTTTCCGCCTCTTCGAGCGGATAGACGTCGAAGTCTGTCTTTCCGATTACATCGGCTTCGGAAGGAAGTCCGGTATACTTCAGGCTCGCCGGGTTGGCGATTATGGTTTTGTAGTTCGAATCCTTCACGTAAATCGCGTGAGGGAAATTATCGATGAGTGTTCGCAACAGGATCCGCTCCCGCTGTTTAGCGTCTTCAGCGCTCTTTTTCTCCGTCACGTCCCGCAACACTCCGTCGACACGCACCAGCTTGCCGTTCTCGTATGTCGGTACCGAGTGATCCTCGATGAAAAGAAGCGTGCCGTCTTTACAGCGCCACCAGTTTTCCCATACAGGGACATCATCGAGCACTTGTTCCTGCATCACGGTGACAACCGGGTCGATCAGGGGAACATCTTCTCTCATTATTACATTTGAAATAAAGGCCCATCTCCCTCCCATCTTCAGAACATCGGACAGCGAATATCCGAACTTCCTTTCAAACGCGGGGCTGATATAGGCGAATTCACCGGTTTTCCCGTCCAGGCTGTAAATTACATCGTCGATCGACGAAGCAATGCGCGCGAGAGTCTCTTCAGATCTCCTGAGGGCATCTTCTGCGGTTCGTCGGCGAGTAATATCCCTCGCAACCCAGAGTACGCGGTTGTCTGCCATTCGAGATACGCTCGCATCGAACCAGACCGTCGAACCGCTTAGCTCCAGGCTGTATTCTGTGCTCTGCAGATCTCCAGATCTCAATGCTTCCCGGATGACGGCAAGAAATGAATCTGCCTGGTCTTTAGGGAAAATTTCATATAGGGTCCTCCCTAGTAGTACGTGCGGAGGTCTGTACAGAAGAGTGGGATCGGTGGGCGCAACTTCAAGGTATCTGCCTTCGCCATCCACCACGAACACCACATCCTTCATGGACGCGAAAAGAGTTCGGAGCTCAGCTTCCGATTTCCTGAGCGCCTCCTCGGCCTCTCTTAATGCGGTGATATCTGTGGAGATGCCGACTATCCCGACGATCTCGCGGTTCGAATCTCTGATCGGGATCTTGGAAATTAATTCCCAATGCTTCTGGCCGTTGGCGTCTGTTTCGTAGAGTTCCCTGTTCAGGTCCGCTATGCCATCGCGCATCATTCTCTGGTCATCTTTGAAGTATGCGTCCGCAATGTCTGGAGGACATACTTCAAAATCCGTCTTTCCGAGAAGCTGCTCCTCGGTAATCGGGCCAATGTGCGCGGCCATCCGTTTCACATGAGCAGGATTCACAAGAATCTTGCGCAGGTTTTTATCTTTCGCAAAGATCGCATTAGGTAAATGATCGATAAGTGTTCTCATCAGCGTGCGCTCGCGCTGCTGGGATTCCTGCGCCCGCTTGAACGCGGTGATGTCCGTTGTAATTCCGAGCAGTCCGGAAATGTTGCCTTGATCGTCTCTCAATGGAATTTTGGAAACGAGGGTCCAATTTTGCTCGCCGCGGCTGTCGAAGGCGGTCTCTTCCTTGTTTACCACCGGGACGCCTTCTTCCAGGACCATCCTGTCGTCAATCATAAATTTCTCTGCCAGTTCAGCCGGGTAGACATCAAAGTCGGTTTTCCCGACAATATCTATCGACGATTCGACTCCGATGCTTTCGAGATGCGCTCTTACGTCTTTGACATGAACAGGGTTCACGACCGTTTTTCGATATGATCGGTCTTTGACGAAAACAGCGCTGGGGAGGTTGTCGATAAGTGTTCTCAGCAGAGTTCGTTCACGAAGGAGAGATTCCTCCGCTGCCTTCAGAGAAGTTATGTCTGTCGTGATCCCGACCATCCCTGCTATCTTCCCTTCACTGTTACGGAATGGGATTTTCGAGATCAGATCCCAGTGTCGTTCACCGTTCTTGTCGATGTTCAGGCTTTCGCGATTAAGCACCTGTCGGCCTTCTTCGACGATCTCCAGGTCTTCATTGAAATACCCTTCGGCCAGATCTATCGGATATATATCAAAATCTGTCTTGCCAAGGATTTCAGCTTCTGCTTTGGGTCCGACGCTCAGGCCGACTCGCTTCACATGTGCAGGGTTAACGATTATTTTCCTGTATTCCCGGTCCTTTGCGAAGATTGCGCTTGGAAGATTGTCGATGAGTGTTTTCAACAGAATCCGCTCACGCTCGAGCGCTTCCTCTACGCTCTTCTGCTTTGTAATTTCGGAGGTGATTCCCACCAGCCCGATGATTTCACCTTTCTCATCTCTCAGTGGGAGTTTAGAAATCAACTCCCATCGTTTATAGCCGCTCGGATCGACACCGAATTGTTCGCGGTTGATGACCGATTGGCCGTCTCGTATGACTTTCTGATCGTCAATAAAGAATTCCTCAGCCAGATGTTTTGGATAGACTTCGAAATCAGTTTTCCCCAGGATTTCGCTTTCCGAAGTTATGTCGTGTCCGGTGGACAATCCCACACGTCGAATGTGGGCAGGATTCGCGATGACCTTCCTGTACTCTTTGTCTTTCACGAACACGGCGTTGGGAAGATTATCGACCAGCGTTCTGAGGAGAATGCGCTCCCGCTGGTGTTGCTCCTCCTCAAGTTTTCTTTCCGTTATGTCGGTGCCGACACCAACCAAACCTACGACTTTCCCTGTCTCATCGCAGAGCGGAACCTTCGACGTAAGCTGCCAGTGTTTCTTGCCCTCGTTATCGAAAAAATATTCCTCTCTGTCGAGCACCGGTTTTCCTTCTTTTATCACCTTCTGGTCGTCGGCGAAGAAACCTTCCGCGATTTCTCTCGGGAAGAAGTCGAAGTCCGTCTTGCCGATGATTTCCGATTCCGATTTCATTCCGCCATTTCTCACGGCAGCAAGATTTACTACTCTCGCCCGGCATTCTCTATCTTTGACGTACACTGCGCTCGGCAAACTATCGATGAGTGTCCTGAGGATTATTCGCTCGTTTCGGAGAGTCTCCTCGAACTTGTTTCGCTCGGTCATGTCCTGGAAATTCGCCACCAGATATTCCGGTTTCCCCTCCAGGTCCTGGATGAGCGCGACGGAAATACTCGCCCAGATTATGCTTCCGTCCTTCCTGATTAATCTCTTCTCGATGATTTGATTCTTCACCCCGCTTGCGAGTATCGCAGGGATAGATTTTTTCGCTTGCTCTCGTTCTTCCGGATGCGCGACGCTAACAATGGTCTTCCTTAGCAGCTCCTCCTTCGAGAAGCCAAGCATCTCGGCAAATCTATTGTTCACCAGCCGGAACTTTCCATCGATCCCGACAAGTGCCATTCCACCGGCGGACTGCTCGAACGAGTTATGAAAGAGTATCTCGTTCTGCTGGAGAGCGTCTTCCGCTTTTTTCCTTTCAGTTATGTCCTGAACAGTTCCGAACATTTTAACCGGTCGTCCTCTTGAATCTCTCAAGATCTCCCCTGTTCCCCAGATCCAGCGTATCTTCTTATCTTTCCACCGGACAATTCTGAACTCGACACTCGACTTGGTGCTTGACGAATATGCCTTCCTGACTTGAGTGTAAACTGACTTTCTGTCTTCAGGGTGAATCAGTTGCAGCCAGCTCTCCACATCTTTCCTGAAGGATCTGTCCAGGCCGAGTATTCCGTCGAGGGTCGGCGATCCCGACCACTCTCCCGTGGAAAAATCGTACACGTATGAGCCGACCTTCGCCACACGTTGCGATTCATTGAGCCAGAATTCGTTGTCCATGAACCGTTCCCGTCGACGACGAGGCTTCATTGCCTCGCGGTCCGTAATATCGATAATCGATCCTACAACACCTATACGTTTCCCTTTTCTATCTAATCGCGGATTGATCACATCTTCGACAGTTCGGTACTTGCCAGTTCTCCTGTGACGCACACGGTATTCGAGCTTAATAGAGATGTTGCCGGAATATTTCTTCGACTGCGCTTCGACTTTCGCGATATCCTCCCGATGGATTATTGACGACCAGAGATTCCGATTAGCTGAGAAGTCGCCCGGCTTGTAGCCGAGGAGTGCTTCGACATTCGGACTTATGTAATCGAGTCGTCCTCTGGAAAGTTTCTCGTCCGCCAGGGTAGAGTAGGTAATCTCTCTGGCGTTTTTCAGAACAGAATCGTCCGGTTTCTTATGCATAGGCTGCTCCGTTGAATAGCGCATGATTAATACATCACCGCAAACAAATTTGAATTTTCAACCGCAGGTCCCGACAATTATGACCCGGCTATGGATGATAAGTTAACGAAGAGGTTCGGAAAAAGCATTGCTGGTGAAATCCGGACGGCATGCATCTCACACTTCTCGCCCTATCCTAATACTTCGTCATACGCGTGAAAATCTTTACCTGTCATGGAATGCCGTTTCGGGCTCGAAATTAAGGCGGTGAGGAGGGGCAAGCCACAAGCTTGAGGGCCATGAACTGCTGCATTAACTTTCATCGCACACTAAGACTAAGTCTAAATGAAAAAGCGCGCGGAAATCCTGATTGTCGTTCTTCTGATTGCTTTTGCTTCAGCTTACGCGGCATTCTTTCTAATAAAAGGCAGTCATATCCTCGCATACGCAGTTTCGTTCATCTCGGCGTCGATCCTTTTCATTTTGCTCCGTGTTTTACTTTCAGGCAACGGGTACGGCGAACAAGTCACGAAAATTATCATAGCCGCTTCCGCTGCATTTGCGGTCGCGATGACCTTCGCACATCCAGTCGGATCGGACGATTACTACCGATATATCTGGGACGGCAAAGTGATGGCAAACGGAATGAATCCATACGGGTATGCTCCGTCCGATGTTGCGTTGAGCGCTCTGCGTACAGCCACACTCCCCTCCAGGATAAATTTTCCGGACATGAAGACAGTATACCCGCCAGCAGGCGAAATCTTTTTCTACCTTGCATATAAGATTGGCGGAGATAGTCTTGTCGGCCTCAAGACTCTCCTTCTCATCTCTCACCTGGCGACGATCATTGGACTACTGCTCATCATCGGGAAGTTGAAAACAACTTGGTCCAATGTTTTTCTGTTCACGTTGTGTCCCCTTCCGCTTTACGAGATACTTGTCGACGGTCATATCGACGGATTCGGAACGGCCCTTCTCATCTTCTCGATATATTTCTTCATGGATGGAAAAAAGAATGCGAGCTATTTCTTCCTCGCACTATCCATTTGCGTCAAACCTCTGGCGCTAATCGTAATACCGATCTTCTTTCTCGAGGAAAGGGGCTTTGCGCAAAAGGTGAAGACAATCTTAATACCTGTGCTTGTATGTATCGGCATATACCTTCCCTTTGTGTTTTCCGGAAGTCCTTTTCAGGCCCTGACAACATTCGCGGAGAATTGGACTTTCAACGGGATCGTTTTCGATATACTCGACAGGTTCATTCGCGATAACCAGCGGACAAGACTGATATGCGGGATCCTGTTCCTGATCCCGTACGCAGCGATTGTTTTCAGCAGGAAGGATTTGATGACAAAGATCTATTTGTCAATTTTTACACTTCTCATCTTTTCACCCGTCGTTCATCCGTGGTACTTAATGTGGCTTGCAGTCTTGATTCCGATCGTGCCACGATGGAGCGGAATCCTTTTCGTGTCGCTGGTGAGTCTCACTTCAATTACTGTAGTCAACTACCAACTGACCGGTGTTTGGAAAGAGTACATCCCGGTCCTCATACTGGAATACATCCCGGTAGTCGGCGTGTTCCTCTACGAGTGGTTCAAATCCAAGAGGAATGTTCCGCTTCCACTCTGATTGCACAGAGGTTCATCATAAAGGGGAAAATGTGTATTTTATCGCCGACCGTTCACCGGTTCAAGCAAGAACAACGCGCCGCATTCACCGACGTGCCCGACAGCCCGCAAGATCTCACGAGTTGATCCGAAGAGGCGGCGATCTCAATCGTGCACGATACTCGTGCCCGGCACGAGATTGCACTCGAACATCCTCAGATTTATTCCTGTGTCCTTAAGATACTCCTCACTTATTCTCGATTCGAATTCCCGAACTGAACTTTCGACGACGAGATTCAGCGTGCAGCCTCCGAATCCTCCGCCCATCATGCGTGCTCCGAGCACGCCGCTTATTTCGGAAGCCGCTTCGACCAGGATGTCGAGCTCCCTGCATGTAACCTCGTATTTGTCGCGCAGCCCTTCATGGGATTTGTAAAGCTGTTCGCCGAAGCGGACGAAGTCCCCGTTTTGCGGAAATGTGCAAGCAGCTTGGAGGCGGGCGTTCTCTTCGAGTACGAAACTGCATCTCTTATAGACGGTCTCGTCCATTTCAGACTTAAATTCCTCGAGCATTGCAATGTTCACATCGCGAAGGCTGTGAACTGCCGGAACGTGAGAGCGAATTTTTTCAACGCCCGACTCACATTGGAGCCGTCGTACATTGTATTCGGATGAGGCGAGATCGTGCTTCACTCCGGTATCGCATAAGACAAACTTTAGATTGTCCCGGGAGAACGGGATATACCTGTACTCGAGACTCCTGCAATCTAGTTGAATGGCCGAATCTCCTTTGCTCATCAGATTCGCGAACTGATCCATTATGCCGCATCTGACGCCGACAAATTCATTTTCCGCGCGCTGGGCAAGCCTTGCCAGCTTCACAAGATCAATTTTTAAATCGAAGAGTGTGTTGAGCGCGAATGCAAGTCCAGCTTCTATTGCTGCAGAGGACGACATTCCTGCGCCGATCGGGATATCGCCGGTGAACACGCAGTCGAACCCAGAGAGCTGCTTTCCGGCTTTAGCGATCTGGTCGACAATTCCCACGAGGTAATTGGCCCAACTCCGGTTCATCCTGACCGGGCGCGAGACATCGAAGCTGATCACCTCGTCAAAGTTCAGCGACTTGATTCTCGTTTCATGATTTCTCCCCGGCGCAAGTGCGAGGTAGATCGCCCGATCGATCGCCGAGGGGAGCACGAACCCCTCATTATAATCTGTGTGCTCCCCGATGAGATTGATTCTTCCCGGGGATCTGACAATAATCATTTCGTCATTTTCACCGAAAGATCTTTTTAATTCCCTACCGACTCTCCCGGCATGACTTAATTCTGATTTCATTTATTCATAACTCCAGCAAATCGTTTCCGACAATTGAATCTCAAATCGTCATTCCGCAGCGACAGGCTCGAGCGGGGCCGACAACGTGTTCACGTTGATCGCGGCCGCGCGAATTCCATCTCCGGTTGCCTTGAGCAAGATCGTCCCCGGATTGCGCGTCGATTCAAGAATAACTTCGCATTTTCCGCTAAATAGCCTCCGTTGATACCCGCCATCCAGATATTTGTCGGCTTCATGACTGCTCGGGTTACCGTTTCCGACTCCAATGATCTGGCCCGCACCTGTAGATTCAAAGTGTACCAGGTTATCCGCGTCCGGAACTTCCCGGCCGAGTGAATCAACCAAGGTGACAGTAACTACTGACACGTCTTCACCGTCGGCCCGGATCGAGGACCTGTCAGGTGTGAGCCGAATCGCGACGGGTGCACCGGTTGTCTCGAGTTTTGTCGTCAACGTCCGTCCATTTCTCCATGCAAAAGCTTCGAGAGTCCCCGGCGAATACAGAACGCTCCAGTCGAGATGAAGTCCCGGCGGCATTATCTTTCTTCCGAGACTTGCGCCATTCAAGAAGAGCTCGACGCTGTCGCAGTTGCTGTAACACCAGACATCGATCGGCTTGCCTTCCTTTCCAGCCCAGTTCCAATGCGGGAAAATATGGAGCACGTCTTTGTCCGTCCATTGCGATTCGTAGTAGTAAAATGCGTTCTTCGGAAACCCGCACATGTCCAGGATTCCAAAGTTCGAATTAATATCCGGCCATCCATAGGGGGTCGGTTCCCCGCGATAGTCGAAGCCGGTCCAGACAAATCCACCCGCAAGCCACGGGCGCGCCTTGTAAATGTTCCACCACTTCTCAGCAAGCCCTCCCCAGTACGGGAAATTGACGTCGTAATCGCTTACGTAACCATTTACCGTGTCGGTCCGGTAGACTCCGCGCGTGGTATAAGCACTCGACTCCTCGCTTCCCCACATCGGCTGATCGGGGTGCTCGCGATGGTACCTGTCGATTCCCTCGAGCCACCTCTCGATATAATTGACGCCACGGACGTCAACGACGCTGTTCACCCCGATATAGTCCGGCCCGTTATCTGCTGCGAATGTGCAGACCCTCGACGGATCGTACTTTTCCTGCACCCGCTTCATAGTCCGGGCAATCAAAGCGCCGATCGGATAACTCTCGACTCTCCACTCTTCATTACCGATTGACCACGCGATGACGGATGGATGGTTCCTGTCGCGAAGGATTAGACACTTCAGCTGGTCTGTTTCGATCGGTGTGCTTCCCAGGAGCCTGTTCTCGTCGAGGACCAGCATACCAAGACTATCGCAGGCATCAAGCAATTCGGGCGTCGGTGGGTTGTGACTTGTCCGGTATGCGTTCACCCCCATCTCTTTGAGTTTCTTTATCCTGAAAATCTGCAGACCGTCGGGGAGTGCAGAACCTACACCTGCATGATCCTGGTGGCAGCAGACTCCCTGTATTTCCACGTGCTTGCCGTTTAGAAAAAAACCGTTGTCCTTATCGAATCTCACCGTGCGAATTCCCACAGATGTCTCCGTCCGATCGGCCACTTTCCCGTCTGATTCAACCAGCTGTACCAGTTTATACAAGTAAGGATCCTCAAGTGACCACAGATGGGGATTGGGAATCTTGATCTGCTGGTCAACAGTTTTCTTTGCGTATGCTTCGACAATCGACGGAGCCGATGAGTTCGACCCGACCTGGTTGCCCTTTGAATCCAATAGGACGGAAACCAGGCGAACTCGAGCCGCCGCTCCGGTCTGGTTAGCTACCTCGGTATTGATCTTAAAGTTGGCGACATTTTCACGGACATCCGAAACTGCGTATGTGCCGTATAGCGGGATATGCAGGGGTGAATATTCGATCAGCCAAACGTGACGATAAATTCCAGCGCCCTCATAGAACCAACCTTCGGCTTCTGTTGCATCGACGCGAACGACCAGGACATTCTTTTCCCCGAATTCCACATAATCGGTCACATCGAAGTTAAACTCCCCGTATCCGCTTTCATTTCTTCCGAGGTAGAAGCCGTTCAGCCATACCATACAGTCGCGGAAGACGCCGTCGAATTTGATCAGGACTCGATTACCCGAATCGGACTTCGGGATAGATATTGAACGCCTGTACCATCCTATAGAGGTTTCAGGAAACCGTCTTCCGACGGGCTTGTAGCCGTGACTGTTTAGATTGTCGTCATCCATATATACGATGGGAATCTCCACTGCCCAGTCATGCGGAAGATCCACAGTGCGCCAGGTCGAGTCGCTAAACTCCGGTCTTGCCGGACCACTTGCCCATCCTGCTTTAGAAAAAGTAGCAGTCATCCCGAATCCGAAATCTTTTTCAAGATCGGCAGCATTGCCGAGATGAAACTTCCATCCGGGATCGAGAAGGAGTTTTTCGCGCGGCGTCCTCGCGGTGAGATTGTAATCTTGTCCACGATCTTGCCGGGCGCAAAACGCACTTGATGATGCCACAAAAAGAAGAGCCGCAAAGAATAGAAACGGTTTCAATTTCTTGCTCCTTTCATTTCAACTATTAACAGTTGCGATCCCAACTATTTATTTCAGAAGCGTCATGGGCTGGCCGGAATTACAGTGAAGCCCTTGCCCACGATGTTGTAGATTTCGATAATGGCATTTGCAGTAAGCCCCAGCGCGAATTGGGTTATCATTGAGGGGTTAGACGGATTCAGATGATTAGGGTAGAGTGAAAGTCCGGAAACTGCATTCCACTTTACGCTCATTTCTGTCGGCTGAAATCCGACTGCCGCCTTAGAACTGAGCGCGTGTCTGCCGGAATCAAAGAGGGCAGCATTTTCCCGGGCCGAATCAACGCACTTCATCAACTGATTTTGTCCAAAACACTTTCGATTTGGAATCCATACTAAGCACTTATGCCCTCGGTCGGTCCAGAGGCGACCTCCCGGATCGTCGCGACTTTTTTCCCGGCAAGTTTGCGAGGCAGTCTCATCACCAACCGTATTCCAAGGCGTGCATCTTCGGTATCGCGCTGCGACACACCGGATCGAGGCCACGAAATGTTAGCGCTAACAACTCAAATGTAACCCACCATTTCGCCAATTTCAAGGGGATTTCAGTCCCGCAAGGACCCGTAATAGCGGTGTTTCCCTTCGCGAGAAACAAGCGGCACAAACTGAATCTGCCCGGACATTCAGAACAGATCAGCCCGCACGCAGCGTTCTTGTAATCGATTCGAATGATTTTCTTGCTCGCTTCAGGTTGAATATGGGAGTTGTCCGGGTCCGCTTTTGCCAGGCTAATTGTTTCCCTCGCGCCGGCAACGATTCATCAAGAAGTCGATTTTCGTAAAGAAGATTTTTGCCAAAGATGCGTTAACTTTCATACATGATAAGTCGTCAGCAGCAAGGGGCTAGCAGAAAACAAATGGCGAAAAGAAGAACAAGAGGAAGATCGACGAGGCGGGTGACGGCGGAATCTATCGCTGCTCAAGTGGGAGTCTCGGCAATGACCGTCTCCAGAGCATTGAACAAACGTCCGAACGTCGACAAGAAAACACGCGAACGGATTTTGAAAGCGGCGAAGAAGTTCGGTTATTCGCCGAACCATATCGCCAGGAGTCTTGCACTTCGGAGAACAGAAACTTTGGGAGTTGTCGTTCCTGAAATATCGCATTCCTTTTTCCCGGAAGTCATAAGAGGAATCGAGGATGCGGCTTATTCTGCAGGATACCACTTGATACTTGCTCACTCCGCTGAAAACGAGACACGTGAAAAGGATGCGATAAGCACACTCGAGTCCAAGAGGGTGGACGGTCTTCTCATCTCGACGGCCCAGACTGTGAAGGGACACTCTGTGTACCGTGATGCGATAAGGCGAGGACTACCCATCGTGTTCTTCGACAGGATTGTTCAGAATATCGGTGCAAGCTGTGTAAGTATCGACGATGAGGAATGCTCCATAAGGCTCACGGAGCACTTGATAGGGCACGGTTACAAATCAATTGCGCATCTCGGCGGGCCGTCGAGCGTTTCTATCGGAAGAGGAAGACTCAACGGATACCGTAAGGCGCTCGAGCGCAACGGCCTGAAGTTCAGGCCGGAACTTGTTGTCGAATCCGGTTTCCACGAAAAAGGCGGGTATGAAGCGATGGAGAGTCTGCTCCAGTTGCCGGTGAGAAGCAGGCCTGATGCGGTCGTCGCGGTAAACGATCCGGCCGCCTTTGGCGCGATGAAGGCAGTCCAGGAACATAAATTAAGGATACCTCAGGATATCGCAATCGTGGGAATGACAGACGACGTTCGCGCGGAACTTGTCTTCAGCCCGCTGACAACAATTCGTCAGCCGGCTTACGAAATAGGCAAGACCGCTGCCGAGACTTTGATTTCAGAAATTGAAGGCAAGTCCAAACCAGGGAAACGTATCATCGTGCATGCTGAACTTGCGGTGAGGAAATCCTGCGGATGCGTCTGAGGCATCACAAATTAAGTCGTGGAAAATTTCAACCGCAGCTTTATTTGTCGTTGACGGTTAAAGTCAGTAATCTTGAACGAGACGAGTTCCCAAGATTGTCGGTTGCTACTGCGACTACCTCATGTTTGCCGGCCGGCAAATTGAACCAGACCCAGTCAAACGGATAGCACGCGTCATAGCCGATTGAATTTCCGTCGACGAAGAATTCCACTTTCTGGATCGCTCCGTTCGAGTCTGAAACATCAGTGTTTATAATTAGGCACGTACCGGCGCGCAGAGTGTCTGTCGGGCCGGGAACGGCAATCTCAACGTGTGGTCGACTCTTACCGCTTCCCGATGCGTTGAACGTGCGGTACGGCATGGCTCCTGTGACCACGTCACTGAGAAGCGTTCCAATCGAATCGTCTCCACTGACCTCCCAGCACATTATGCCTCCGAGTCCGTACGCTTCGACATAATGGACTTTCAGGGAAATCGATTTCGGATCGTCGAAGGACCAGAATACTCTTCCGGCCGCATCATATATCCAGGGCGCCATGGCGTCCTTGTCCCAGTGACAGTCAGAGGGAGATGAAAAGTTCCGAATGAGATCCGGGTAATACGCAAATCCATCTTCTCCTACCGCAGGAGCAGGCCCGCCGGCGGCCTGGTACAGCCCAAAGTTTGTTGAGTCGACGTCTTTCCACCCTCTTCCGTAGAAAGCAACTCCGGGTACGATCTTTTCCGGCGCTACGCCAAATTTCTTTTCGATCATCTGAATTGACTGATCGAATGACCATTGCATCCCGGGAGGAGCGGACAGTGATGTCAGGAGGTTTGTATGGTGCACAGTTCTGGCTGACCATCCCCCCGCAAAGTCATACGTCATCAGATTGTACCAGTTCAGGTATTTCTGGTCCGCATGAAGATTGTAGTTCACCGCGTAAGTTTCACCTCCCGGAATTGCTGCCGTGAGGAGGAAGGCAGGGTTTATAGAATTCAGTTTGTCTCGAAGCAGCTTGTAAAACTCCGTAAGATGGTCATTGTCTTTGTCGTTATGGTGAATCCCTTCGTTTCCACCTGCAAGCGGGTATTCCCAATCGAAATCGACACCATCGAAAATTCCAGCGGCGACCCCCATTCCCCCCGCGTTCCGCGCAACGGGCAGATTTCCTTTTATGTATCTGTCTATTATCTCGTCCGCAAATCTCTCTCTCGATTCCTCCGTGAGAAGAGCATCGGAGATAAACTCCGATCCGGTCCACCCGCCGATGGAAATGAGGATCTTTATATTCGGATGCCGCTTTTTCATTTTCAACAGCTGATTGAACTGACCCCTGAGCGGTTGTGTCGAGTCGTCAGCTGCACCGTCGATGCTCATCTGACTTGTGTACGGTTGCTGATATGCGGAATATGAATTCATGAATTTGGGTTCGATGTTCCCTGTTGAGTCCGGGGAAGGTTCACAGAACGCATATATAATGACGGTCGCCTTTTTTGCCGCGCCACTCTTTTCAAAATCCTTGACGGAGTAACCGTTGTCAGCGATTCGCCATTCGGGATAATACACCGCGACCTGTTTCTCCTGTGCGAACGCCGCGGATATCAGGAGGAACGAACAAAGGATGAAAAGTCCGACTAGCAGATTTCTGCCCTTCATTTGGCTTCTTTCCCGACTGCGTACGATTCCTGGGGGATCTTGACACTCCCCATGACTGCTCTCACCTCATTAACGGAGCCCTTCGGTTGAACCGGGATCGCGCCGCTTATCGGCTTGCCGTTCAGTTCGATGGAGACTACTCCTTTCTCGACGCCTTCGGGATTCTCGACCGAGATCCGGTATGTGGCACCTCTCCACTTTCGTTCAACATGAAAACCATCCCAGTCCGACGGGATACAAGGATCGATTATCAGACCTTTATAAGATGGTCGCACGCCAAGAATATATTTCGTAGCGGCCGTGTAGGACCATCCAGCCGAACCGGTGAGCCAGGGATGTCTTGCTCTGCCGTATGCAGTATGATCTTTTCCCATGATGAATTGGCAGTACACGTACGGTTCGGACTGCCTGACTTCGATCGAATCGTTCTGGTTATAAGGGAGGATCGCGTCGTAGTATTCCATCGCCCGGTTCCCGCGACCCAGCTTGCACTCGGCAATGACGGCCCACGGGTTCGGGTGGCTGAAGATAGCGCCGTTCTCCTTTATGCCTCGATAAACGCGCGTCACGTATCCGATCTCGTCGTTTGGTTTTGTGTAAGAAGGCCAATTGAGATGAATGCCGTAGCTCGATCCGAGGTGTTTGTGCACGGAATCCATTGCCTTGCGCGCCCGTTCTTTCGATGCCGCGCCCGACAAACCGGCCCACGCATTGCTCTCAAGGAATATCTTCCCCTCTTCATTTTCGTTCACGCCTATCTTGATTCCCGTGCGGGTCACGCCGCGCGCGTACCATTCGCCGTCCCACAATTCTCTCTCGATTGCTGAGCGCACTTTCTCGGCAAGACGGGAATACTTCTTCACATCGTCTCTCCGTCCGAGATGTTCTGCCGCTTCTATAAAATATGTCAGCGCCCAGAAATGCATGAACGAAACCATAGCACTTTGCCCGCCGCCAAGGTTGAGACAGTCGTTCCAGTCGGCGCGCAATCCGAGCGCGATACCGTTAGCCGCAGTTTGTCCGGCAGTAAAATCCAGTGACCGCTTAAGATGATCATATACGCTTCCCTTGCCTCCATCTGCGAACGGAACGACGAGATCGAAAAATCCGGTGTCGCCTGTCTCCATCACGTATTCGCATATCGACCCGACGACCCAGAGTGCGTCGTCCGAACACACGTCCTCGATCCCGTGAATGATGGAATCCGGCGACGGAGTGGGGACCACCGTCGGCAACTTCACCCCCGGAAGTCTCTCGGACTGGGGCTTGAACACATCAGGATCGAAGAGATGCAGCCCGTATCCGGCGCTGACCTGCCCGTGCAGGAGCTCGACAATTCGTTCTTTCACCCTTTCCGGATTCGTGTGCGGGACGGCCATTACATCCTGCGACGTGTCGCGGTAGCCGAGACCTACTCTTCCGCCCACCTCGACAAACGATGCAAACCGCGACCATACGACGCAAGTCTCCGCCTGGTATAAAGTCCATGTGTTCACCATAGCATTAAGACCGTCGTTAGGCGTATCGCATTTGAAGACTGAAGTTTTTGCTTCCCAATATTTCTTCAGATTGCCGAAGGCCGCGTCGACATTATTCAGATCAGAATACTTCTTCTTCATCGATCTGCCGTCACCGTCCCTCGGACCGACGCCGAGCATGAACACGATGCGCGTTCCTTCACCCGGCTTGAGATATATTTTCTTATGAAGCGAGCCGCAATGATTACCGCCGAGCTCGCTGCTGTTGCTGCACGTGCCTTGCTCCACAGCGATCGGGTTGGACTCCGTCCGGTAGCTGCCGATAAAAGAGTCTCTCACGCAATCATAGCTGTCCGGCTCGAAGTTAGAAGCGAAGAAGTGGTACATCCACGGTTCATAGAAAAAGTCATATTCGATGATGCCGTCTGCGTAATTGGAACCGGCAGCATAAAGACTCATCTGCAGATTCTGATTGTCGATCTCGACATGATGGAACGAGAATTCCACGTAACTGAAGACGCTAAGGTTTCGCGGCGCGCCGCCCTTGTTCGATATTCTGACGTCCCACAATTCGACATCGTCGTCGACCGGGATGAATACCAGCTGTTCGGCTTCTATTCCATTGTATTCACACTGGAATTTCGAATACGACAATCCATGGCGACATGTATATCGGGCTTTTGTAAAATCCTTCCCAACCGGCTGCCAGGACAGCGACCAGTATTCTCCTGTCTCGTCGTCCCGAATGTAGACATAATGTCCGGGCCGGTCGAGCGGAACTCCGTTCTGCCGGAACCTCGTCACGCGATGATGCTCGGTTGACTTGAAGAAGGAGTATCCCCCGGCGTTATGTGATATAATGGTACACAGGTCTTTGACGCCGAGGTAATTCGTCCAGGAGACAGGCACGTCCGGCCGTTCTATTACATATTCTTTTTTTTGTTCATCAAAAAAACCGTATTTCATTTACTTATTCCCGATTTATTCCGATTTTTCCGCAAATTGAATTGCGTTGTTCGAAGCATCCTCCGTCACCCTGAACGGCACAAACCGCGACGCAAGGAACGAAGGGATAGTCGCAACGAGTACCCAGATGAAGAAGTTCTTATAACCCAGGAAATCGCTCAGGTATCCACTGAGCATGGACGGGATGTTATACCCAAGCGCCATGAGAGCCGTTGCGAACGCGTAATGCGCCATCCTGTACTTTCCTGGTGCGATCTGCTGCATCATATATAATGTCAATCCGACAAACCCAAATCCGTATCCAAAATATTCCAAAACGACAGCCGCGCCGATCACAAACATATTTGTCGGCTGAACAATTGCGAGAAACGCATAAGCAACGAAAGGAATATTGAAAAAGCAACAAAGAGTGAAGAGAGATCGTTTCAGTCCACGTTTTGCAGTGAAATATCCGGAGAGGACGGAGCCGAGAATGAACGCGAGCGGCGGGAATATCCCGTAGAGAAGCCCGATTTGTTCGGTTGGAAGTCCGAGGCCGCCTTGATCTCTGGTGGCACGCATGAAGAGTGGAAAAATCTTGATCGCCTGTCCCTCGGCAAAGCGATAAAGGACCAGGAACATAACTCCCCACCAGATGTATTTCTTCTCGAAGAAGGTTTTGACAACGTCCCAGAATGTGTCAACGGTCTCTCTGAAGTTTTTCACGCTTCCGGCAGCTCCGCCGGTCGGAAGCATCTTCATATGATAAAAACTTATGAGGAGAAGAAGGACGCCGAACAAAATCATGACGACCATCCACGCTTTCACAACCCCGATGCTTACTTCGAGATAGCCTGCAAGTATGACAAAGACTCCCTGCGAAAGGATCTTCCCCACGTTGTAGAATGCGCCCTGCCAACCGATGAAGGCGGACTGCTCTTTTACTGAAAGTGAATTGATGTAGACTCCGTCGGCCGCGATATCGTGTGTCGCGAAATTGAAAGCGATCACGGCAAACAGCACGATCGACCATTTGAAGAAATCCGGCAGCTGAAGGCTGAAAGCGAGAAGGCCGAAACAGATCCCGCCGAAAAACTGTGTGGCGACGGCAAAGTATTTCTTCGTCTTGAACATCTCGAGGAAAGGACCCCACAGCGGCTTGAGCATCCATGGCCACGCGGCGAGAGTGGTAAACAGCGCGATCTGGCTGTCAGGAATATCGGGAAGCCCTTTGCTTTTCAAATTGAGGCTGAAGCTCTTGTACATCAGGACCGAAACTACATTGACGATAACGAACGGCAGTCCTTCAGCTGTGTACAGTGTGGGGACCCAAAAGGCCGGGCTGATCCTTTTTCTGCCGCTTTCAGCCATTCTTGTCTCGAGCTTCGTCGTTAGAAATTCGCAACGATCGCATGATCGGGAGAATATTATCCGGGACCACTGATTTCAATTTACACCCTATCTAATCAGAATCATTTTTTCCGTCTGCATGAAACTTCCTGAAGTGATGGTGCAGAGATAAATTCCGCTCGCGAAACCGGACGCGTCGAACACAATTTCATGCGTTCCCGGATTTGTCCACCCGTTCTGCAGTGTACGCACTTCCCTGCCAAGTGCATCATAGACCCTGAGCGTGACGTAGCTGGATGTCGACAACTTGTAGCTGATTACGGTTGTCGGGTTGAACGGATTGGGATAATTCTGAAGAAGCTTGAATTGAGACGCAGCAACCGGATGTGCCACGACCGCCGTAGTTGTCTTCATCTTCCCGGCAAGGGTCTCGAGAAGCGGTTGGTGCCCATTATACAGATCCTGGCTGAGCTCCCAGATCATTAGTCCGCCGAGCTGCTGACGGCTGCAGAACTCGACCTTAATCGCGATGGAGTTCGTGTCTTCAAACGTAATGAACTCGGTACCTGATGAGTTCATAAGGTACGGCACCTTCGAGACATTATCCCAATGATATACCCATCCCGCGGCAAGATCGCTCATGACCTCAGGATAATATGGATTCGTCGTGGTAGAATTCGATAACATCCTGTAGAGTCCGGGTGCATCGAATTGCACAGAGTAAAATGGTACACCGAGTACCAGTTTGTCTTTTGGTATGGCTACCGATCGTGACCCTCTACCGATCCAGTATGCGACGGCTAGCGAATCGGATCCCGCCTGGTTGGAATCGTCGACCGCCTGGTATAACGGTGAATTATGGCCGGCGTAGGTGGACCATGACCCGACAAAATCATAGCACATCACGTTGAACCAATCGACATTTGCAACAAGGTTGCGGATATCGAAATGTTGTCCGCCCCATGGGCCCGGCGGTATTGCCATGGTGATCAAGAACGACGAATCAGTTTGGGCGAAGCGAGCCCTCATATCCCGGACGAGCGCTGTCAACTGGTCGGTCTCCTGTGAATCCGCGGGTGTCTCCCAATCTAGATCGACCCCGTCGTAGCTGTTCGTGGTCAGAAAGGCGATGATACTGTTTATAAAGCGAGCCCTCGACGTTGAGTCGGCCGTCACGAGAGGGAATGCCGTACCACCCGACGCTCCACCTAACGAAATCAGAACTTTAGTCCCTGCGGCGTGTGCAGCGCTGACGAGGCCGGGGAAAGGCATGGATGGATCAATGAAGCTTATGCTTCCATCCGAATTGGGAATCGCGAACGCGACGATAACATCTGTAAGGTTTGAATACTCTACCTGATCATAGGGAAGAAGACCCGAATTGTATGCGGCATAGTAGCCGACGATGCGGTTCTGTGCAGCAGCTTGTCCACAGAAGATCGCTCCGCAGAGAAGAATGATCGAGAGCTGAGCGTGCGCCTCCCTATGAACAAAAAGTCTGAACAATAGTAAATTTCTCCCGTTTGGAATTTTTCTGGACTGAAATAGCCCGGCGGGGGCTGCAAGGTCTCGAAGCAGCCCCCGATCCGGGATTCCGCTATTTCAGAAGGAGCATCTTTTTGGTAATTGAATTACCAATTTGGTCCAGCGTATAGAAATAGAGTCCGCTGGCCAATCTGTCCATATTGACGTTAAAGCTGTAGTTCTGGCCGGCAACCGCGTTTCCTTGAAACACAGTCATGACCTGCTGGCCGAGAATGTTGTAGATCTTGAGACTTGTACTTCCGTTTCTCGCGACCGTGAAATCGATTGTCGTGGTCGGGTTGAACGGATTTGGATAATTGTCGCTCAGGCTGAACTTCGCCGGAACGGATTGAGTCTGGGGCTTCACTGCCAACGCCACACCGAACCATCTCGTATCGCCGTAGTACTGTCCGTCGGTGGCTTTCATCGAAGCAGAGTATTTCAGATCATTCGAAGTTGCTTCCGGAAGCGGCCATGTGGGTTCCCAATTTCCGCTGCTGAAGTCCGGCAACGCCTGCTGGTATCCCCAGAAATGTGTGGCTACATCACCGTGGGTTCTTGATTCGGTGAGCCACGGTAGCATGCCAATTCCGTCAGCAGCCGGGACTGTAGTCCCCGCAGCACCAATCATGGCTGCGATTCCAGAACCAAATCCTGGGTCTGTTCCGACCAGGTTGCCGGTCGCCTTGAAGTTAGAATGGTTCGCAAACATTGCCTCGGTGTAAGCGTTCATCCAGCCGCAAGTGTAAATGCTGTCAACTCCGTGCGCTGTGTCATCCCAGGCCGTCACAAAGTCCGAGATTGATGTCGGCATGAAGTACACGTTATCGTTTATCTGAATGTTACGTGCTGCCTCGGCAGCCGTTATCCAGGTGGACGCGGACGTGTCAATGCCAAGCTGTCCAGCTATCGGCTTGTTAAGTGTATCAAGATCGATGACTGAACCTGCGCCGGGCGCCCAAATCCGATCCCACCACGGGTATTCACCGTTGGCCATTCCGCCCGCATAAGCAGCGTAGAAAATATTGTGCTGGCATACCCAATTTGTGGTATTCATAGCAAAGAACGGATTCTTGTATACGCCTACCACACTATTGTGTTCGAAGTCAAAGTACGTTAGAAAACCCGTCACCCCCACGCACGCCACGTATCCGTTCAAGCCAAGGAATGTACAATCTTTAATGACAACGGAATCTTGCGGATCACGGTTGATATCGTTTCTGAACCTTATCGCTTCACCAGTGTAATCGCTTCCCGGGTTGACCAAATTCCTAAATTCGGTGTTCAGAATGGTAAGTTTGTCCCAGTTCCCGGAATAATTAATTGCGAACTGACTCCACTGTTCGAACACGACGTTATTAACAATGAGGTGTATGCTGTCTCCGTTTACTGTAACTCCAAATCCATCACCTTCATTGATTGAACCATCCGTTGCGATCCCGAGGAGGTAAAGGTTCATTAGTTTTACAGTCGAGCCATTTTTTGTAAAGGTGAATAAATATTGGTGAGCGGTCGAGGCTGAGGTCGACGGATCGGGTTCAATACAAGGCGGCCTTCCGTTCGCTCCCAATACACCGAGGAACGTTACGTTGTCATTCACCAAAACGGTATTGAGGAAGGTGTAAGGCGTATCGACTGAGGCCAATACATACACATGATGGTGTGCTGTGGCCTGATCATGACTTACAACGCTGTCAAGCGTGACGTTTATAGGTGTTGCGTATACGACAAGTGTATCTGCACCGTAAGCAAACACCTGACCTCGCAAGGCAAGAAACGCTACCATTGCAAGGAGAAACGTCAAGTAATTGAATCGCTTCATCCTGATTCTCCTTTTGATTTTTTAGACCTGTTCATGATTTTCCATCTTCGTTCATTTTTGAAAATGGATTCAGCTCCATAAAGAAATTCGCTCGTGTCTTCGCACCGCCTCCTTTCACATCCAGGCACTAATGTGAATTTGTATTTAGTTAAACCAAGAAAGCTCATTCTTGAATGTTGCTTTCCACTGATAAATGTCTGTCTACAGTTGATAACGAAGCCCAAGTTCAACCATGAAATCATAACTTTGTTCGCTTCTCGGCACTGCATTTGGTGATGATATCACGCTGATATCGTTGGCTCCATTGATATTATTCAGATTACAGTAGACCGCGAGTCCTTGCACCGGCAATTCCTGTTTCAGCGCGACATCCCACCGATTGTATGCTGAAGTTGAAGCACGAATTACAGGGTATTGACTCGGAGTCGTGAAAATCTTGGCCGAATAAATTGAAGATACCCGGACTGAGAATCCTCTGTAGTCATAACCGATTGTCAGGTTTACAATATTGTCGGGCTGATAAAGAAGCGGATCATAGTATCCCGACGGGACACTCTCACCGGTTCGTTGGTTAGTCACGAGCGGTACCAGGTATTGCGCCTTTGAAAAAATATGTGTGTAATTCACGTTCAGCACTAAACCCGTGAGAGGTCCAGGCAGATACCAGAAGTGCGTCTGCCAATCGAGTTCCATTCCATAATCGTTGATCTTATATGGATTGTTTATGTACTCGGCGACTGTGGGTCCCTTCCTGAGTCCTGTAGGCGGGGTCATCCATTGGGGCCAATAATTAACCAGTTCTGCGGCAGTCGGAGTGAACGTGTACTGGTAAATCAAATCTGTAATTTGTTTTAAGAAAGCTCCGACCGTGAAGAGACCGATTGTGTTATCGTAAAAAGAAAAATATGCGTCGTAATTCGTGGACCTCATCGGATTCAATTCAAAACCGTTCCACTGAATCTGGTTGGCAGTCAGGTTGACTACGACGATTGGAGCCAGGGACGCGTAGTCCGGGTAGGACAAAGTATTTGTGTAGGCGAGGCGCACATCGAACCAATCTGTCGGCTTGATGCGAACGAGGACATCGGGGAGCCAGTAATGATGATAAGTTATTGCCGTGTCCGTCTGGGCAACGTACTGACTGTATGGATTGGGACCGCGTTCGCCCTGAAGCGCGAGATAATCGGTCCTGAGCTGTTGATACCGGACACCCGGGATGATTGTGACCATCGGGCCGATATGGACAGTTGCCATCACATAAGCGGCGCTTATATCTTCCTGGCCGGAATAATCGCTTTGTCCGGAATTGCCGATGTCGTAATTATAATTTATGTTTTGATTTATCTGATGGGCATTCATGTAGTCCACCATCGACTGCAGGCGAGAGAAGTCCAGCGGATGAACCATCGTGTAGTCTCCACCGAGAAATTTTCCGTAGCTGAAGTTCGGATCTGAAACCGAAGCCATCAGGATGGTAGTACTATCCGCGCTTGTCTGAACCCAGGGGAAAGCATGGGCCAACTCTTTTATGATCCCTGCTCCGCTCGCGTAAGTAAATGATTCTCCATCGATGAAATCCGTATTGTATGATCGCGTTTGATGCTGATACTTTCCGCCAAACTTGATTACGGAGGTGATTTCATCCGACAGGTTCAAGTGCGTATCGAGATCCAAGGACCCTCCAAAGTCCCGCTCGCGAGTAAATGTGTACTGAGTCTGCACTGTATAGAGAAGACTGGTGTTGACATTGTTGTTCGCGGATTTCACTATGTCTTTGGGATCCACATTAGTACCGAGGCGCAGTGAGCTCGGTATGCCGGCCGAGCCATTTATAAAGCTGACCGTCCAGTCCGCCGGGTCCCTGGTCTCTGAATATGAATGTGACAAACCTGCTTTGACGTTGAATATCCATGCCTGCTGTTCGTAGCTAAGGAGATTTGTAACCGTATTCAAAGTTCCATTGGTTCTAATCGCATTAAAATCCTGGACATCACCCGCCGCAATATTATAGAACTGCTGTCGATCGTCGGTCTTTGTACTGCCGCTGCTGAAGAAGTTGGACAAAAGGATTCTTCCATCGGGCAGCTTGTAGTCGAGAGCAACGACTCCGTTTCCTCTCAGCCTGTCTCTGGCGATATCGTCTATCTGAACGTTTTGAACAGAGTACGAATTAACTGGATCCTGCAGGTTAGCAAAGTAGCCCGCGTTGAGTTCATTGTCGGAAAGATTTCGTCTCTCGAGTGATGCTTGCGCAAAAACACCAAACCTGCTGTTGAAAAATCTGTTCTCGATGGACGCAGCATATTTATAGTTATTGAATTTGTTATAGGCATCTGACAGACCGTTGTATGCTCCCTGGGCAAGGAGGCTGAATTTCGGAACGCCGGGGTTCTCCATGCTTGCCTCCCGAAGATCGTAGTTTACAACTCCTCCAATCACGTTCGCATCCATGTCAGGGGTAACTGTTTTGGTGACATCGATCCCCTCCAACATGTTCGAGGATATCATGCTCAGGTCCACGCTTCGGTCACTCGCATCCGAGCCGGCCATCTGAACTCCATTTATGGTGACTTCATTATACTTCGGATCGAGTCCGCGGATGACCACTTTATCCGCTTCTCCTCCGGTTCTGAGGACCGATATACCCGGAAGCCTGGCAACGGATTCAGCAGCGTTTGCATCGGGAAGCTCCTGTATCCGGGCGGCAGAAACTACGTTCGTGATTTGCATCGATGAAAGCTGCTGGTTGATCGCCTGGTTCTGACCGCTCGCCTGAGCTGTTACAATAACAGCCTGGCCCTGGATGCCGACAGCTTCGAGCGAGAAATCCTGAGTGAGGATTGTTCCTTCTTTCACTTCAATATCTGCAGTCGAAGATTTGTAGCCGATGTAAGTCGCACGTGCGGTGTACTTTCCCGGGGGGACGTTCTTGATCGTGTACTTTCCATTCAGGTCAGTCGAGCCGCCGAGACTCGTGCCGAGAAGGAGAACGCTTGCGCCCGGAAGCGGCTCGCCTGTTTGAGCGTCCTTTACAGTTCCTTGCACGCTCGGACTAACTGAAGCACTTGCTGCACCGCAGATTGAAAAAACGAGAATGGAAATAGAAGTCAGTAATCGTAGTAAGGCTCTATTCATTTTGTCTCCCTGTCATGTTTTCATGAGCCAGCCTTAGGGACGGATTGAAAAGACGAGCACCATTTTTCTGCCGATTGATCGGCGAAGATGCAAAAGACGAGTTCGCATCAGAAATCTTCTTTTCAGAGCTGTTTCCGCAAGCCAGATTGCCCGCAAACACGCGGGAGTATCGTTTTTCATCCAATCGTGACTGCGTTCGGTCGACATAGTTTACTTCCTGAGAACGTATTCCGGTCAAATAACAGCCTTATGCGGTTTAGTTTATTGGTTGCTCGAACAAACTAAGATATGTTACTGAACCCAGTCTGCAATGTCAAGTGTTTTGTTTCGAGCAAAAGGCGGAATTACGACCATTTTGGCCTGTCGACTTAACCGGAGGTCTCCTGTCCCACGCGAGTTGATTTTGTCGATGAATAAATTAATGCACCAACGTGATTTTCGGGCAAAATCCATGTTAGCGCAAACATCGACGGTCGCAAGGTCTGCCAGCAACAGAGATTGGAAGTGCCCCGCTGGAGAACCCGGTGGGATAACCTTGCGAATGCCTGGGTCCTGTTCTGCAAGCATGGACCGGAGTTTGTGCACGGCAGATCAGTGACCACACACTCAAATAGCATGACGACTCACTCGAGACGGGATTGTTGAAGCGAAAGGATGATGAGTGGAATGGAGATGCGAGGAACGCGCATCGCTGTTTTATCTTCGACGGAGGGAGTTACCTAACCCGAATACTCAACGGACATTTTTTCTTTCGGGCAACTCAAGAGACGATCAAGAATAATTGACACCGTGGATGAAAATTCGGCGGGGCTGTCAGCTTTGGACTGACAGCCCTTCGCCGATGGCGATCTACTTCAGAAGGAGCATCTTTTTAGTAATTGAATTAGTCGCCTGCTGGAGCGTGTAGAAGTATACTCCGCTGGAGAATCTGTCCATGTTGACATTGAAGGTATAAAGCTGACCCGCATTCCTTACGCCTTCGTCCACAGTCATCACCAGCTGACCGAGGACATTATAGATCTTCAGGCTTGCCGGGCCGGTTGCGTTAAGCGTGAAGCTGATTGTAGTGGTCGGGTTAAACGGGTTCGGATAATTGTTCCTGAGCTCGAACTTGCCGGGAACGGAGACAACCTGAGGTTTAACTCCGAGTCCAAGTCCACCTGCTGCCAGCCATGCCGCCTTCTGAGTCGGGAACTGGTTCAGGTCTCCAAGCGCGTACCCGTCGCTACCGGCGGTTTGAAGTGAGACGTTCGAGTACGCGAGATTCGGCAGTGGCCACAGCCAACTGAACATCGGTTGACCGGCAGTGTAGTCCCACATGAAGCCCGGGTACAGGCCGGCTCTGATCGCAACAACATATTTCAAAGCACTATCAATCTGGTTCGAAACAAACGAAGGAAATCCTGGGTCAACGCTGTCGTTTGCCCATGCGCTCAGTCCAGGGAACATAGTTTTGTTGCTGAACATGCCTTGAGTCCTGCCGTTCATCCATCCAGCCGGCGGCACCAGGATCGCTTTTATCGTATCGTTGACGAGCAGCGTGTCGTGAGGACCATGGCTCGGGTTGAAAGATGAATCGGAATAGCTCACAGCTACCTTCTTTGTAACCGTGTCGTTATAGGCGGTCCAGAAGTTCACAACTTGTGAGGGCCAGAAATACGCATTGTTGTGGATGAGGACTTTCCTAGTAGCATCGGATAAGTGCTCCGCAGGGTATTGGGCAATCCAGTTTAGCAACCCGAGAGTATCAAGACTGATAGTGGACGAGCCGCTCCATGCGAATGACTTGTAGGGAACAGTGTCGTACCACGCGCCGTAGGCTTCATCGATCTGCTGACCGATCATCAAAGTAGAATAGAAAATGTTATTGCTGACGATCTCATTGGTCCCGAAGAAATCATTCTGCGGGTTAACCATGTTCAAACAGACGGTGTTATGCTCAAAGCGATTAAATCTAACGTAGCCCGTCGGACAGTAGGAATACGAATTGTCGTTGAACATAGTATTGTTGACCATGATGATAGTATCAGTCGGCACTCCATGCGACTCCCAATCGTGGCCACCAAAGTATGACGAGGAGTGAATGTCGTTGATGAAGTAATTGTTTGTGAACCAGAAACTGTCCCAGCTTCCGTTCTGGTCGACGGCGCCATCGCTCCATTCGTCGAATACGCAGCCATCAACAACGACCTTACTGCTGTCGCCGTTGATGTTGACTGCGCTGCCCCAGCCTAGCCATTGGTTGTTCGGTCCAACACCAAGCAAGTAAAGGTTTTTCAGCGTGAGATTTCCTTTGTCTGAGTTAAGGAATGTCCACACAGTCGAGCCATCTGGCAAAACAGCCGACGCTATTACTGGAGGCGCTCCTGCACCATCGGGAGCAACGATTGTGAGAGGACCCTTCGACTCGAGTGTCGCAGTATAGAAATACAGGGAATCTCTGTAAAGAGCGTAGATCGCATTCGCATGAGCTCGGCTCCCGTCCGCGAGTGTGTCACCGCCTATGAAATCGTTAATGTTACCAGCCGGGGATGCTGCGACCCAAATCGTGTCGGATTGGGCGAACAGCTGTCCGGGCGATGCAGCCAGTAATGCCACTGCGCATAGAACAAGGGCAGTGAAAATCGTTTTCATGATAAGTCTCCTTTGGTTTGGTTTGATTCTTGACGTTTCGTACAAATGATGCCTTCCTCCGCTTTCGCTCGGCGCCTTCAGCCATAGTCACAGCTGCAGACGAATTCCCAGGTCAGCGGTCATACCATAATGATCCTCGGCGCTCGGGAAATTCGATCCATTGTTGAGAGTTATATCACGAGCACCGTTGATATTGTAAAGGTCGAAAAATACCTGAACCCCGAGCCAGGGTAGTCCCTGTTTAACAGAAGCATCCCATCTGAGATACTTGTCGGTATTGGATCTAAGTTCGGGCCAGAAGTTATATGCCTCGAAGACATTACTCTGGTAGAGCATCGAGACGCGTGCGGAAAAATCCCTGTAGTCGTATCCAATCGCAAGATTTGCCACAAAGCTCGGCTGGTTGATAAGACGATCAGTGAAGTAAGTGCTTATCGTGTCAGCCTTGAAGGGATATTGGCTTATTACATGTATGTAGGTATAGGGATATTTAGCCTGTGAAAATATTCGAGAGTAGTTCGCACTCAGAACCAATCCGGACAGGGGGCCCGGCAAGTACCAAAAATGCGTCTCCCAGTCAACCTCAGCACCGTATACTTCAACCGCATAGGGGTCATTGACGCTCGTGTTGATCGAGTACCCGAGAGCATAAGTCGGCACGCCCGGAAATTGAGACGCGTTGAGAACATAAGTGGTGCCGGTAGAAAATATCAGGTCGTTGATATGCTTGTAAAATCCATCAATGGATAACAAACCGATTGTGTTGTCGTAAATCGACAAGATCGCATCGTAGTTCGATGAGTGCGCCGGTTTCAACAGATAGTTGTGGTAATCAACCGAAGATGTACCGACCTGCAGTTCAGGCGTTATGGCACTGACGTCGGGATAAGTAATCGAATTGGTGTATGCTAGATGAATCTGCATCCATGAAAGCGGGTTATATCGCAGGTGCACCATCGGCAACCAAAAACCATGAGCTACATCGACAGTCGTATCTTTATGGATGTATGTGTATCTCGAGATCGGCCCGAGTTGACTCAGGGCGCGTGGTGCCGTGTAGTCTGTCTCGAGAACTTGGTACCGGATACCCGGGAGAAGAGTAAGGTCGGGACCAAAATTGACCGTTGCCATTCCATATCCGGCACTTCTGTATTCTTTTCCAGAGTAATCCGACGTACCCGAAGCAACAGCATTATAAGACCAAGATTCCAGGGTGCCATATTTCTTTGCCACCTGGAGCATCTGGTTCAAAAGCCCCACGTTCATCGCAGGCCCCATATTATAGCTGCCGTCGAAGAAGTGCTTATAACTGTAACCGCTGTCGGTTACCAGGGGGATTATCATACCATACTTCTGAATCGTCGGTATCATCCAGGGAAATGTATTTTCAATACCTTGAATTACATTACCACCACTATACCAGATATTTCCGTCGGACTGTTCGTAGTTGTAGGACCTTGTCACATACTGAAATTGCCCACCGAATTTTATCGTGCTTGTAAGCCAGTTCGAAAAGTCAAGATTGGTCTTTAGATCCAGTGACGCTGATATGTTTCTCTGTTTGGTCATACTGTTTGCGTCCGCGACACTGAACATTTGTGTGATCGGAAGACTGTCGTTTGCGAGGGCCGGTATCTGTTGAGGGCTCAGGTTCTCATCATTTACATTTGAGTATCCTGCAGACAACTGCTGGAACTGGTAATCGTTGTTGTAAGGCAGATAATTCTCTGAATAAGAGTGCGAGACCTTTGCGTCTATGTCGAAGCTCGATATTTCTTTCTTGAAATCAAGGATGTTAGTCAATTGAGTCAATTGTGTTTCCTGGTCTGTCAGCGAATATACGTGGCTGTTGCCCTGATCAAGCAGCTTGAACGTTTCAGCCCGATCCTGCTCTTTCGTGTCCCCGTAGCTGTAGAACGTCATCAGATCAATCTTGCCGTCGTTTAGTTTGTAATCCATGGTGATCGTGCCATCATATCGTTGTCTCTCGCGGGGGATGTCTGTCAGCGTGACATCATAGAGGTAGGTTCTGTTGGTCACGCCAAAGTTTTTTGTCTTTATATTGTAGTCCGCACCGAGCTGGTTTGCGGATAAATTTCTGCGCTCCACCTCCACATCTGCGTAGACACCAAGGCGTTCATCGAAGAATCTCTTCTCGCCGCTGGTGCCAAGCCTGTAATCGCCATAGTCGTCCTTCAGGTTGTTGTAACCGCCCTGGGCCAGAAGATGGAACGCCGACACGCCGGTTTGAGCCTCCCTCAAATCAAAGTTCACGACACCACCCAGCACCGCAGCGTCCATGTCCGGAGTTATCGCCTTGGTGACCTCTATTCCTCCAAGGCTGTTCGAAGAAACCATGCTCAGGTCCACTGATCGATCACCAAAGTTGGAGAGGTTCGCCAGCGCTGTTTGATCGTTGATCCCCGGGGAGCGGGTATCCGGCAGCAAATTATAGGAGGTATTGGGAGTGACATTCCCACCCATCTGGACGCCGTCAATCGTTATCTGATTGTATTGCGGTGCGAGTCCGCGGATGACCACTTGAGAGGCCTCGCCGCCCTCTCTGATCAAGGATACTCCGGGCAGCCTGCCGACCGATTCCGCCGCGTTCGCATCAGGGAGCTCCTGAATCTTCGCGGCGGATACGACATTCGTAATCTGCATGGAGGACAGTTGTTGGTTTATCGCCGCATTTTGTCCGCTAGCCTGCGCCGTCACCAATACACTCTGCCCTTGAATGGCAACCGCTTCGAGTTTCAGGTTCTCGGTCAGGTCCTGGCCTTCATTCACTGTGATCGGAACCTCAACAGATCTATAGCCGACATAGGTAGCACGAAGAGTGTAAGAGCCGGGCGGGACATTCCTGATAATGAAGTCGCCAGCCAGGTCGGACGACGACCCCAGGCTAGTCCCCTTCAGAAGGATAGTTGCTCCAGGAAGTGCGTCGCCTGTTTGCGAATCCTTAACACTACCCTTTATACTCGAATTTGTCAGAACCCCCGCGCCATAAGCGGAAACCTGAAAGAGCAAACCAGTGACGAGCACGCTGATTGAAATGATGATTCCTAGCGGTGAGGGAACGGCGACTCCCGCGAAAAGTCTGTGGCTTACAGCTCTAATTTGGATTGGCATACTTCCTTCCCTTCGAAAACTCAAGATTGGAAAATGCATGTACGCAACTTCTTAGATTCGCATCGGACGGATCTGCCTTGTCACTAGTTCCTCGCTCCCGCGCTTTAATCCTTTGCCAAGGTCATCGTGCGCCCAAAATCGTGGTACGGGATTTCGCCTTGACCGGTGTGAAAGGCGATGTGACTTCCCGCTCCCGCAGTCTTCGAAACGACCGCCTGTTTGTCGGGAGCACGAACAAACCAAACAATATTAGACAATCATGGGTTGATTGTCAAGTGCCGCCTTGGCTGGAATGGGGACAATTTAGGCCGGTTTCACCGTTGCGCGCACCCTTGTTTTCAAGCGGATAGGTTTGTTGATTTTTTTTCTGAAGAAATTAAATTCTGAAGCTAGGGACACGGAAGGCCTCATGTCGACATTCGCAAAATCGAGTCCAGGCTGACGGACCTGATCGTCGCCGGGTAAGGGTCACTCTCAGGCTTGCACTTCCCGCTTGCCTTCGACGCCCGAATTAATCGACGAGAGGCACAGAGGCGTGGAGAAAAGATTTTGTTCTCCCCTCATCTCCTCTACGATTGGATTCAACCGATTGGATAGGAGGATTTCTTTTACAGATTCGAAGCGGCTTACCTGGGCGGAACTTTCTGCTTAGATATTCTCCGTCGATTTCCTCAGTGCCATGCAGGTTTCGTAAAACTCGTTCAGAGTCATCGCTTTCACGAATACGAACCCTCTTGTAGCACGAATCAACGGACTTACATGTTCGTTGAAGTATTCGCGGCCCAGACAGGTTTTCAAAATCCTGTATTGCTCAACCTGAATCTTCTGTGCAAGCTCCGAGAACGGTCCGTCATATTCGTAGCTCGGAAATGAGGCGCCACGCTGCGACGCAAACGCGTTCATGAAGGAATCGTTGAGAACCGAAAGCATGTTGAGAGATACCGGTACATATACATTCGACTCGGATGGATGGAAGCGGTACCAGATGTTTCTATACCCGATCACCTTAATGTTATCTTTTCCCGTTTCTTTCTGATACATCTTCAGAGCTTCCGCCATGACCTGAAGAACTTTGTAGTGGGTATCCGGTCCGCTCGCCTCCGGATCAAGGGCAACACCCACGATGTCAGGTTTGACTTCACGCAAAATGCCCAGGACCGGTACGACATCTCTCCCGATTTCGGGTTCTTCCGTAAAGACGTCCCCCTTGTAAAAGCCGAGGCGCGCGTGCACGATTGACGGCGAATTAAATCCGAAATATCCCCAGAGGCATTCAGCCTCCCATTCGCGGACCATCCCTTTAAGACGCTGAATATGAGGCAGGTCCTTTTTGCCCGGGTACTGTGTCTCGAAATAATTTATCAATTCGTCTATCCGGTGAAGAATATTTTCGCTGCTGTCATCTTCGAACAATGTTGTCAGGTTCCGGAGAAGTCTTCTCGCTTCTCCTTCGCGTTTCGTATGGGGATTGTTCTCTGCCACCCCGTCCAGGTACTGCCACACGTCCCGGTTGCTCTTGTGATCGTCATTGGCGGTAAAGTAGTTTTCAGAGAAGAGCTTGTCGAACATTCCGCGGTTAAGGAAGTATTTAAGATTTCTCAACTGCTCCAGCATGTATTCATTCGTCACCGAGTTGAATCCGCTCGTTAGCGTGAGGAACGTGTGCCTGTTTGAAGCATCGCGCGTCCTCCGGACGACGTATGCCAGATAGCCTAGCATTATATCATCATGGTGCGGCTCAGTGTGAAGAAACACGGTGTTAAGTTCGGATTTGCTCCCGACCGCGATTCGCTCAACGATGTTCTTCTCTATACAGGCGGTTATCGCGTCAATGCCATCGGGCCGTTTTCGCAGCAGCTCTGAAGAAAGCCTGTTACTTTCGAAATCGGCTCGCGTGAGATCTCTAATCCTCTTTCTCTTCTCAACGGCGAGGTTTATGACAATCTCTTCGGTCTCCTGATCGGATATCGTCTTCTTCCCGACCAAACCCTCATATCGTCTTTCATCCAGCAACTTAGCGGCGCCTCTTGTTAAATAGAAACGCGCGTTAGTAAGCGACTGAAGAACGGTGGCCGGATATCGAACATGCTTCGGATGTTGAATCGCGTTCGCGACCACCTGTGCTTTTGCCTCGCCGGCAGCCATTATTATGGCAGTGCAATCGGGGTTCCGGGTGATCGTGCTCAGCCCTATCGTTATTACGTGTCTGTTCCTGGACACCTCTATGCCCCCCAGATCAGTCGCCGCTGCTGCCTGCGTCTCGTAATTGGTCGGTGTCAGTCTTGTCGTTGAGTTTAGATCAGACCCGCGAATATTAAAACCGATATGGCCGTCGGGTCCGATTCCGCCCAGGAAGAAGCCAATCCCTCCGAGGGCACGGATTCCTTCCTCGTAGTCCGCACACCACTGGTCCACATTTTCGAGAACGGCTTGCTGAAGGCGGTCCTGCGCTGTCTTCGGCTGTCGAAACCTCAGTGTCAGATCCACTTTGTTGTCGGGCCAGACATCATCGAGCTTCTTGCCGTCGGGGAGTCCGATTTTGCTGCAGTCGATAAGCATACTTCTCTTCGGGTCGAATCCAAACGGCTTTATATAAAATTTGTTCACATAATAATAGAAGCTGTTCTGCTGTTCAGGATTTATCGGATAGAATTCATCTATCTGGACGAAGTGGAGAGATTTCACATCAGGTTTCCGCGAAGGGTCGACGCCGTTGGCCTCAAGATCTTTCTTCAAGGAGTCGTCGCCCCAGTTATCAAGATAATGCGAGACCCACTTGATAAAATGCTCGGGGGTCTTTCCAGTAGGAAGGGAGACTGTTCCGCCCGCATTATCCTGCATCCACTCAAGGAATCTCAAGGCAGTCAGTTTACCGAGCATGGGAAAGTTGTCGACCACGATCACTCCGATCTTCTCTGCCGGCGAGTAGCTCAGCTTCTCACCTGAGACCGCAAGGGCCTGCAACTCAACTTTCGAGAAGGTGCTTTCTGTTTTTTCTCTCCTCGTAGAGTCTGTTTTTTTCAATCTCTAGATTCCATCCTTTCTACATTGCCAAGAAAAATCACCGGATCATTCTTAGGGAATCAATCCCGACATCATAACAAATTGGAGGATACAAGGATTCGGGGGCTGACGTCGAGCCGCCCCATCGGCCGCAGGACTGCCCAGCAACTTCCGCGGTATCTCATCAGTCAAACTCGCTGGTGATCTCCTATTCTAAATCTACGTAGTGGTCGGTTTATTTGCAAGAAAAACTTTCTTCGTTTGGAACAGGAGCCTCTCTTCGCGAAGCTTAGGCCAGCCTCGGGACGGATTTCCAGGCCACCGCTTTTTTGCAAGAAATTAGACATATCAATTCGTCTTAGAATGCAGCGAGTTCAAGATCATTCAAGCTGTAGCACTCATTTACTCGATAAGAAAACATACCGGATAGATGTCTAAGGCAATGTGCAGGTAAAAGGAGTGTGGATCAGGAGGCACGCCGAGCAGAAGAAACCTTTTTAGCTCCTCTGCCAGCCGCTCCGAAACTTATCATCCTGACGTTAGGTACTTTGAAATGATTGCTAAGGATGATGGATGCCGCTCCCATTGCAACGGAATAATGACCATGCGAGCTTGTCACTACACTCAATGTCTCACTTGTGATTGAAAGAACCTGAAGGTCGATGCTGCTTTTTACGGGCGCTGCAATGATCTCGCCCAGCTCGGCAATGTCTCCCGATATAATTAACATGTCAGGATTTAGAACCGCGATGTAGCCGCTTATACTTCTCCCTATCAAGTAACCCAACCGCTTGAAAAACGCAAGAGCAACTTCGTCACCTTGTTTGGCAGCGTCGATCATGATGTTGACATCAATGAGATCGGGCGTGGACTCGTACTGTTTCAGGATTGCCCCCTTGGAGAGGAGATTCCTGACATTGTCCAGCATTTCCCTGAGGTTCAAGAGAGGTGAGTTGATCTCGCCCGCGCTGAAGGAGGAACCATGGTAGAGCTCCTCGTTGATTATCAACCCGATACCCATTCCGCGGAATATTTTATCGAACTCGACAAGCACCGTCATACAATTCTTGCTTTCCTTCGCAACTCCAACCCACTTGTCGCCAACAGCTGAAGCATTCGCGTTGTTCTCTACTACGATCGGAAAAGAGTAATGCTTCTTCAGTGCGGAAAGGAATGGCACGTTCATCTGTTGAAAAACACTCGTCATGACGGCGACGCCAGTCTCGCTGTTCACTATCCCGGCAACGGCGATACCCATTCCGATCACCTTGCTTCCTTCTGCTTTTGAGTCGGCAAGGACGTCATCCACTATCATAATAATCTGTTTGACTAATTCGTCGAGAGATTCGAACTCCTCGACCTTATAGGTCTTCTTTGCTACGATGTCGGCACTGAAATCAAGAACGACTGCAGTGAGCTGACCGATTTCAAAATCCAAACCGATGGCGTACGCAGCGTCTTTATTCAAACTCCAAAGGTACGGCTTCTTGCCGCCCTTTTCCGTCGACTCGCCCTTGCCAAGGTTGATCACCATGGACTTCGCAGACAGGTCGTTCAGTATGTTGAAGATTGTCGACGGTCTCATACCCGTGACCTTGACAAGATCTGAACTCGAAATGATTCGATTCGTCCTGATCAAATTAAGGACGAGTCGGTCGTTGATACTCTTTACTAACTTCAGATCACCTGTTTGCATTTCCTCGCTCTGTATTTGTCTCGATCTTAATAGATAAACATACGGTCGTTAGGTCGGATTGACCACTTGAGTTGAGAAGCTCGACCATTTCTTGCCGCGTGGAAATTATACACAACAGGCCGGATTATTTCAATAAAAATCATTCTAACCTCCCCAGATGGGGAAATTTTGACGATTCTACGGACCTAAGATTAAGAGAACAACCGCGGCTAGGCACGATTCACCGAAGAAGTCAGTTGTGCGAATCAGCATCAGCACCATGGTGTGATTATCCCGATGCGACTAGGGAACGCGCGCTCAAACAAGAAACATCCTCTCATTCCCACCCTTCATCTGCCAGCTTCGAGTGCAACTCGTTGGGATGATGGCGACAGTAATACTCAATCTTGCTTGAATCCTCGTGCGCTTTGCTGTATGTCCATCCTTTCGCCATCAAGTTCCGCTCGTGCAGCTCGTGAAGAAGAACATAGGGGCGCTCCACTTCTTCAAGATCATCATCAATCCATACTTCATTCTGAGGCACAAACTCATACACGTAATCGTGCCCGCCTTCGGTAAAATCAATGTCGAAGACGCTTCTCACTAACCTGCCATTGATGATCCAAACACTGATTCCAGTTTCTAATTTCTTCCAGAGCCGCACGTGCACTTTTGTTGAATCAGGAAGATTGCCTCCGCGTGTAAGCTTTTTAATATCACCCGCTCTCTTACGCTCTGCCCTCTCTTTCTTATCGGCAGCCTCCAGCGCAGCGTCATAGGGAACACCCTTCTCCATCAATCTGTGTTCAACCAGCAGATGGTCGATGAAGAAGCTCTGTTCGTGCTCCGTTGCCTCCTTATCGAGCCAAAATTCATCCTTCGGAATACATTCGAAAGCATAGTGTTGGCCGAAGTTTGTAAACTCTTCATCGAGATGTGTCCTCACGTAAGTCCCGTCGACCACCCAGATAGCAATCATTCCTCGTTCTCCGACTTTCTTGATGTACGGTGGCTTGAGTGAAGATTTCCCATTCTGTGGTATCGGAGCCTTGCTTTTACTTTGTGCCTTCTTGCCCATTGTTGTCTCCTTGGACCAGGTGATTCTTAATTCACTAATATAACACTCGCTCGGTTCTTGGAGGGACGTTAAATGTTAGCGGTCCGATTTCGCATTGGCAACTCGAAGATCAAGCGCGTGGCATCGACATTCAGCAGAATGACAAGAAGTCGTTTTCCCGAAAATAAAGGGAAACAGATGCAGTGCCCATGCTCCGGAAATATTGCCACGAGAAGGTGCGACGCATTCAAGTTTTTACTAGGTCTCTTCGCTGGGCGACACTTAGCGAAAAGAACATTGGCAGTTACTGCACCCTGCCGGGTGAACCCTGCACTGCGTGGAGGCTCCAGCAAGATGGGATGGACATTAAAGCACTCAGATTGTGAAACGTCCTTTCGGCTGGTATATTTATGTGTAAATAGCAAAAGGAGAAAATCATGAAGACGAAGTTCTTTCGAGTCTTTGGGGCCCTCCTAATCGCGGTCCTTATTTTGCCATCCTTGAGTGCTGCGCAGACCAGGCCGATCAACATCGCTTTGTTCAATCCCATCCAGATTTTTCCGGAGAGCAATTCGATCGCGGGCCTACGCCTGAATCTCATATATGGCAACAATGTATCAATGGTCGGATTGGATTGGGGGCTGGTCAACGGTATCGGCACGGGCGGATTCACCGGACTGCAGTTTGGCTTCGTGAATATTTGTGACGGGGACTTCGTCGGTTTCCAGGGCAGCGCCCTGAACCTGACCGACAAAAACGTTGAGGGACTACAGTGGGGCTGGTTCAATTCTGGTTCTCATGTCAGCGGATTTCAGCTCGGCCTTGTGAACTATGCCGGGAGCATGAAAGGTCTCCAGATTGGAATCATAAACATCATCAAGACTGGCGGATTCATGCCAGTGTTCCCGATCGTCAATTGGTCCTTTTAATCCTGATTATTATCACTTCATTGCCCCGTCAGTATGCACGGGGCATTTTTTTATACGCTCGCCTAAGACTTACTGCTACAACACCGGATTGTTTTGGGGGCACCTCATGAGCGCGACATTTGATTATCAAGCTTCGCGCGGGTGGTGCTCATACCAGGAGTGAGAAGATGACGAACATGTGACTCCGTGGAAACCGGCTCTTGAGCTGAATGAGGAAACCGGGCAGAACTGATCTCACTAATACTTGAACTTCCAAAAGAAACAGACAGAAACACCCTCTCGCAGATACCGATGAGAGACTCTGGAGATACTGGAGCTTTATCAGAATATCGTGTACACCAATCCAAGCTGCAGTCCCTCTTTCATCTGCGTCGTAAGAGATTGATCCTTCTGATACACCAACAAGTAGTTGAAGTTCACGTTGATAAAGGAATTAACCTTCGCCGCAATCATATTGTCCCACCTGACATCCCAGACTTCCAGACTGTTGAACCTAGTAAAAAGGGTAAGGCCCGTCGTCAGAAGAATATTGTCGGCAATCTGGAGTTTCGCCTGGGTGACAGATTCCAATCCGATCTCCAGTTTAAAAGCTTCCACCTTGTCCGTTGTGTTCGGGTCATCGGTGTACTGGCGATACTTGTTGGCAAACACCTCCTGCGTTGCCACCCCCAGCCGGGTCGATAAGTCACTCAACTTGTTGTAGCTGAACCCGAGACTTTGCGTAACGTACCCGGGGTCGAAGAAGTCTGCGATCAAAACTGGCTGGGGACCGCCGTATGAATATCCCGCGGTGATGGTGGTGATCACAGCGTTACTGAAGTACGGCCTGACAATCCAGCCGACCTTGCATGTCAATACGTTCTCCAGGAAGAGTGTGTTGTCGGTCGTAATGGTGCCCTGACTCCCAAGTTTCGTGCTCCCGTAAGCCGCTTTGAGATGGTTCTGAAGTCCCCAGATCTCTCCCCTGTAATCGTAACCCAGGTTTGCGGTCACGGTCCACGCGAGTGCGTTCGAGCCTCCCTGCGTCCAGTTACTGAACGCAATTTGACTGACGTTTATCCCGGTGACCATGGTGGGAACCCATACGTTGATTGAATCCTTCTTAAGAGTATCGGCCGCTGCCGGCCGAGCTGCGACAGTCTCCTGCAATCCCAAGGCGCAGCAAACCGAAAACAACAAAAAGGCAAATCTTCTCATGGCTGAACTCCCTAGTTTTGAAAAGCGTGAAATGTTGTCTTTGCGGACTTGAACAGAAATCCGAACAACCACTCTGTTCGCGGAAACCGAGCGATGATCCAGAACCAGGTTTATCCTACCGGCTGTTATCCTCGTGCGGCCTCCGGTCTCCAGACTCCCGCATGCTTGTATATCAAAGCTGGGATGTACAAAACGGACATCTCGACGCTTTGATATTGATGCTCGATTGGCAATGAGGGCATATCTTGGTGTTGGATACCGGTGCCGGCTGCTGGCGCTTCAGTCTGTTCATAAGTTTCACGACCATGAAGAGTGCCCAGGCGACGATCAGGAACGAAACGATGCTGTTCAGAAATATCCCGTAATTTATCGTCGCCGCGCCTGCCGCCTTTGCAGCGGCCAGTGAGCTGTACGTACCCGGGGATAGATTGACGAAGAGATTGCTGAAATCCATTCCCCCGAGGATCCTCCCCAGAGGAGGCGTGATTATATCGTCCACCGATGATTTCACCACCGTTCCGAAAGCCGCACCGATGACAATGCCGATCGCCATATCAACAACATTACCTTTTACGGCGAACTCCTTGAATTCATCGAAGATTTTCATTGCCTCATGACCTCCTGATTTTCATAAAGTGATTTGATTTTATCAGGCAAATATCCTGAACGAACCCCATTTTGCATAACAATGCCAAGATAGTAACCCCATCCGGCATTGGCAACTTTGAGATCAATCGCGCGCCCTCGATGATGAGTCGATTTAAGGAATGTCGTTTTCGCGCGAAGAAAAAGATTTAGCGAAGCATATTACGCTCAGACATTCTAAGACCGAACTTGAATGCCGTGCGTTCGAGGTTTGAAGGAGAAACTCGTGGGTGGAAAATCAAAGAAAATATTTCCAGTGAAAGAGTAGCAGCCGTTAGAGTTTTTTCCTCCCGATCATAAGTTCTGTTGCAAACCGGGTTTTCGTCCTGCTGATCTTCCTTAACCCGGCACTCTGCATCCAGTCACGCACCTCCGATTCAGTGTATGTATCGCCTCCAAGCGTGTTCACCAGCATGTTGAGAGAGAAGTAGGTCCCCGCCGCGGGTGAGGTCCGCTCGCTATTCATTATATAGTCCAAGACGACGAGACGTCCATCCGGGTTCAAGGCTTCGAACGCCTTCCTGAACAATTGCCTATTTATATCCGAGGAGTTGCTATGGATGACCGCTGACATAAACACCAGGTCAAAACCGCCCGGCAGAGGGTCCACCGTGTAATCGCCTCCAACAACGGTTATCGATCTGTCGAGATTCTCTTTGCCGACGTAGTCCTTCGTCAATTTCGTAACATTCGGCAAATCAAAAACTACGGCACTCATTCCTTTCTTCGCGCGAACGAATTCCATTGAGAAAGCTCCAGATCCGCCTCCGACATCCAGGACGCGTCCTGCCCTTTTGAGGTCGATCAGCTTTACAATAGCCGGAGCCTGGCGGATCGCGCGCATATGCATCGCTGCTATGAAAGCCCCCAACCAATCCACCGCGTGTCCGCTCACTGGTTCGCGCCGGGCTACTGATGACCCCACGCGCACAGCATCTGTAAGGGTGCTCCAGGTATTCCACAGACTGACCTGATGCATCAGCCCGCCGAGGTACTCAGGTTTTCCCTTTATGAGAAAACGTGATGTGAGCGGAGTGTTTGAGAATTCACCCTTCTTCTTGACAAGATATCCCGAAGCACTTAGGACATTCAGCAGCCTGTCGGTTGCCCGTGGGTTCGTTCCCGCCATTCGTGCCACTTCTTCAGAAGACTTCCGCCCGTCGCCTAACATAGAAAAAAGATCGAGCTCGAAGGCAGTCAACAGAACGCGTGCCTCTCGAAAGGCAAATACTGAATCCATTATCCTCGAAGGAGAGAGTTTTCTTTTTTCTACCGGTGTGTGTCTCGCCATGGTTGCCTCATGCTTTACAGGTTTTGTCGGTCATCAACAAGTTTCATGCATCTTCACTTGACGGGAAGAGCAGCTGAAGCAATTTACGAATTATGTATCACTAAAATTACGTGGCGCCTCGCTCTACCGGCACTAGTCATTACCGGACTCCTATCGGAAAACCGGGACAGAGCTTAACATGGATTCCCGCTAAGGGCACGCGGGAATGACAGGCTGTTGGTTGGTACCTGCTCCTGCATCGGTCGTGCACGATTCAAGCATTTGAAACCGATACCACACCAAAAGTTCTGCAACCGACTCAATCGATGGCAGTCCGATTGGGATGCGAATACTCTGAAGTTCGTGGCGCGCAAGTGTGCCCCGATGATGATGAGGTGAGCTCTCCGTTATTCTCGCTTCTTTATCGACACAAATCCGCAGACTATTTGAGCAATACCATCTTCTTCACTTGCGTGAACGGACCGGCAGAGAGCCTGTAGAAATATACTCCACTTGACAGACCTGTCCCGTCGAACGGGACTTCATAATAACCCGGCGAGATGTTTTCGTCCACTATACTCTTTACCATCCTCCCCAACACATCATAGATTGCCAATGACACCCGCTCTGTCCTCGGAACTTCAAATCGAATGACTGTAACCGGGTTGAACGGGTTAGGATAATTCTGGTAGAGAAGGAAATCTTTGGGCTGGAGTTCTGCAAGCTTGGCGTCAATAAACGGTTTGTCACCGATGAGAATCGAGTAGTTCTTGATCTTGTTATATGATGGGATCGCGATCCCCGTCGAGCCTTTGAGGTTGTACGACCTGTTGAGATCCTTATCGATCAGGTAAACCTCGTATTGGCTGATCCCTGTGGTAGAAGATAACTTCAGAGATTTACCTGTCCTGTTTCTCACATAGAAATCAAACTCCTGACCTGTCCCGATCGTGTCCCTGTAATCTGTTACGAGCTCCTTCCACCCGGCATGTACAGTGGAGTCAACGACACAGATTCTCGCCCGCTCGAAATTACCAGGCGGGGCGAATATGTTTCCTCCTCCCGACATGGGTCTCACCCCTACCGTAATTGAAGACAGACTAATCTGATTTTCCGATAACGTCATGGCAAGATTCTGGTCTTCGACCTTTTCCAGGCGAGCTACACCGGTAACCGTCGGAGAATAAACGTAAGGGATTCTAAGCTGAGAGGCTCCGATGTCATTGAAGAAGTAATACCCTTCATATGGATCGAGTGTCGACGATTGAGAATAAGAACCACTGGAAAAGGCCCAGATTGGCTGAGACGTGCCGTTCAGGCTTTGTACCGACGACCAGTCGACGCTCTTTTCGAACGGATCTGAAATAAGATTCCAACCGCTGTGAACGGTTATCGAAAAGCAGTCGGCCGTGTCCAAAGTCACGGTTGTCACGTTTTGTGATACAGAAAAAGAATCCCTGCTAAGTATCCAAAAGGCTGTGCCTGGAAGAAAATAGAATTTCCCGCTGCCGTCGTACTCCTCCAAATAGTTTTGATTGTCGCCATTGTCCCAATATGCGTTCCAATCCTTTCGCTGCGTACCCGTAACAACATTCGATAGAAGAACATCAATATCTCCAGGCAGGCCAATCATCCGGTAATGTGAAGAATCTATAGTGGCAGGAGGAGTGTACTGCGTTGAGACCTGAATCGAAGACTGGTATGTGAACGTTGTAAAGACGTCTACGGTCGACCAGCCGCTCGTGCCGTTCGGGTTGCTTGCATTTACCCGCCAGTAATATGTTGTCCCTCTGGATAGTCCGCTCACGCTCTGTGAAGTCGAAGCGATATTAGACCTGTCAAAAACGGTGGAAGAAAACGCGGACACCTTCGATACCTGCAGCTCGTAACTTGTAGAACCTGGAGAAGCGTTCCATGTAAATGTGGGTTTGGTCCCCACTCCTGTCAATCCATTTGCAGGGCTGGCAAGCGTCGGCACAGGAGGTGATGCACTCGCCGTGGTGAAACTCCAGGTTGCCGACCATGCACCGGTACCTGCCGAGTTACTCGCATCTACATGCCAGTAATACTTCGTCGAATACGCCAGGCCGCTCAGACTCCTGGATGTGCCAGTCAATCCGCTTGCATCGTAAATCGTTGTGGCAAAAGTTGAATCGGTTGACGCCTGTAGTCTATAACTCGTTGCTCCGGTCGTGACATTCCATGTCAGCGTAGGATTGATAGAGACGTATGACGAAGCATTTGCCGGACCTGCAAGCGACGGCTTGGACGGCACAACAATGGTCGAGTTGCTCGAACGATATACTCCTCCACCCAGGCTTCCTGCAAATAGATAACCGGTCGAATCTAGTGCCACCGACTGGATGTCATCACCGCTCAAACCTGTCAGGCTCCAGCTGGCGCCGTTATCCGTCGATTCGTAAACTCCACCGAGCCACGTCCCGGCGAAGATGTAGCCTGAGGAATTAATTGCCAAAGACTGGACATGAGTATTTGCAAGGCCGGTGCTCACAGCAGTCCAACTTCCGCCTCCATTTGTTGAGATGTAAACTCCATTTCCCCATGTCCCGGCAAAAATATTCCCGGATGAATTAATGGCAAACGAATAGACTTCACTATTCGCCAGGCCACTCCGCGACCAGCTCGTACCGTCGTCTGTCGAAAGGTACACACCATCTCCCCACGTTCCTGCAAAAATATGGCCGGAGGAATCGATGACCAGTGATGTGATGGAGCTATCTCCCAAACCACTGTTCACATGCGTCCAGGCAGCGCCGTTGTTCGTCGAACGATATACGCCTTCAGTATCCGTTCCGACAAAGATATGGCCGGATGAATTGATTACTGACGAATAGACAGTGGTATCAGTCAGGCCGGTGTTTGACTGAGTCCAGCTTGTACCGCTGTTTGACGAGATGAATACACCGCCGCTTGTCCCTGCAAAAATGTTGCCTGCCGAATTGAATGATATAGAGCGAACTGTCTTCCCTATCAAACCGGATAATGCCCAACTGCTCCCTCTATCTGAAGATTCATAGATCCCTCCTCCATCGGCTCCTGCAAAAATATTACCGGACGAATTTGCCGAAAGCGACCAGATATTGCTTGATGTAAACCCGGAGTTCATCTGTGTCCAGGTAGTTCCGTCGTCAGTTGAAAGATAGACACCTTCACCCCACGATCCGGCAAAAACATATCCGGAAGAATTGACCGACAACGATGCAACATAGCCGTTAGCCAACCCGGCGTTCACCAGGGTCCAATTGGATCCGTTGTTTGTCGAAAGAAACACGCCTCCGGTTGTGCCGGCAAAAACGTAGCCCGAGGAATTTATCGCAAGCGAGTTAACAACGTTATTCGATAATCCATTGGTTAAAGGAGTCCAACTTGCTCCGTTGTTCGTAGAAAGATAAACGCCGCTGCCCCAGGTCCCGGCGAAAATATAGCCGGAGGTACTAACAACGAGCGAAGAAACACCGCTGCTCAAGCCATGAAGATTCGTCCAGCTTGAGCCGCTGTTCGTCGTATACGCTATCTCCTCGCTCGTTCCGGCAAAAATGTATCCGGATGCGTTAAACGTCAGTGCATAAGCCCGGGGTCCGTGTCCAATCAGGGTCCAACTGCTCCCGTTGTCTTTGGAGATGTAGACCGCGGTATCGACTCCGGCAATAATGTACCCCGATGCATTGACTGCCAATGAATAGACATTACTGGTAGCACTCAAACCGCCGGTCAGCTGCGCCCAGCTGTTGCCGTTGTCTTCCGATCGATAAAGTCCCTCACCCTCAGTGCCTGCGAAAATGTATCCAGTGGAGTTGACTGCCAGCGAGTAGATGTAGGTATTTGTCAAGCCGGCTTGAGTCCAGCTGTTCCCGTTGTCTGTCGATTTAAAGACTCCTCCTGCATAGGTTCCTGCGAAAATGTACCCGTAGGAATTTACGGCAAGCGCGTTTACCAATCCTCCGTATGGACCATTCGTTTGCACCCAGGAAACCGAGTCGGCCGACACCCGCTTGCCTAAATCGCTCGTCACCCGCGATTTCGATCCTCCCACTTTGGGATTCATGACAACTTTCTCCGCAGCGTTTGGTGGGACCATATTCTTGAGAACCGTGGAAAGTACGGTTTTCTCGCCTTTGTGAATCTTAATCGGAGTGTTACCACCGGCGTAAGACTGTAACGTAAAAGCCGTCATCATAGTCAGGCATGCGGCAAGGACTGCCGTGTATACTCGACACCTTCTCATCGTCATATCTCCCAATCGAATCGACGATCCGGAAAACCGCTTCTCAGGAGTGCACCCGTCAATACGTCGATCACTTAGCTCCTTCATAAATCACCCAGTCGCTTCCATAAAATGTTGGTGTTTGGTCTTTGCTGCTAAGGCGTCTTGACCATCGCGGGACTCCATTCAGCTCGTCGGCAGTGAACTCGTATAACTGTTTCGCGGTCACAGTGTTGTTGTGCTTGTAGTCAGCTCCGCCCTGGAGACCCTTGAGGAAGAAATATGTAAACAGACTCTGCTGTTTATCTGGATACCAGGTGCTCACCTGGTCGCCGCTCGCACTTGTTATGATCGTTGCATTGCTGGAGGCCATCGCATTCTTGTTTACAGTGACATAAATTGGGCTAACGTTGGCAAGAAGGGTGCCTTTAACTGAACTCCCGGAGAAGCACGCATCCAGAACGACTGTCACGTGTTTCAATTCCTTTTCTGTGTCGATCTTGTCAAGATTGGAGTAAAGAGTTTTCAGCGCGTAACCATTAAGGGCAACATGTGCCGGATCGCAATCCACCGGAACGATGTAACCTTCCTTCGAGTCGGTCTCAGGAGCTCCATGTCCGCTGTAATAAATGAAGACTTCGCCACCTTTCGCGGTATAGTCGTACAGCTGGCCCTTGTAATTTGTCTCATTTCCAAATACGCGGGTCATGTCAGACTGCGAAGCATCCTCTATATAAATGATGTTGTCAGACTGATAGCCCATGGTTGTGGTCAGGTATCGCTTCATTAATGCCGCATCGTTTATTGCAAAGTCCACAGATGGTGCTTTGCTGTAATCTTTGTTTCCTATAACTACAGCAAAAGCATCAGACTTCACCCGCGCTGCAACAGGGAGATTCTCGCCGATATCAAGTTTCAGGTTGGCCACGTCGGGGATGTTCGCTTCTTCGGTCTTCCTGGCTGCAAGTACAGTCATCTGAGGTTTAGCCAGTGGCGCATCGAACGGAAGGTCGAGCGTCTTGGACGTGGTAAATTCTCCGCTCCGGTCATCAACGGCAATCTCTATGCGCACTTCGGTCGCACGGTCGTTCGTAATCAAGCTCGTGGTCACGTCCCTATAGTCCCCCGGTTTCAAGTCACCTATCTTGAAAGCTGAATGGAAAATTTTATCCTGTTCCACGGCAGCGGAATCGAGCGACATAATATTTTGCCCGAGAGTAAGCGATGCGACGGTACCGTAACTTGTAGTTCCACCTTTGTTCTGAAGCCTCAAAGTCACAGACACCTGTTCACGTTTCTTGATCTTCCCGGTTCTGTTGAGATCCTGAATACTATAGTCGGCCAGTTCCACATTCGGCGGCTGAAATGCCTGGGTCGGGACAACGAGCACCTTTTCGGGGTCGAGGTCAAATCCGTTCTTCTCAAGCACCTTGAGCGTAAACTCAACATTACCTGTGGAGATGTGGTGAGAACCCTTCAAGAGCACACGCGTCGACGTCTCCTCGTTGGACCCAAGGCGCGGAATAACGGGTGGATTAAGAACGTCGATGCTTGAGTTCTCCGCCGAAGCCACCAGCTCCACCTTGCATTCCTGCGCTGGCTTTCCACCAATGTCTTTCAGCAAGACAATGACCTCTGCGCTTTCATCGGCACCCAAAACATTATCACCTGATGAATCTTTGAATGTGATATCGGCAGTTAAGAAGGGACTGTAGGCGTTTATTTGATTTTTCACGTTCGCCGCTTCACCCGGATTTGTAGTCTGAATTACGGGCTTCAGAGATCCTGCCTGGGTTCTGCCGGTGGCAGTCTGTCCAAAAGCAGCGCCGGTCAAAAACATTACACATAGAAAGAGAATTTGCTTCATAGAATCATCTCCATCCTCTCAAGGCCTTGCTGGCGGAACGGGGAATTGGTTTCCTCCGCCGGCCTTTTTGAATATGTCAGGGCCAAATATGACAGCTGCCCCGCCTACAACGATAGCGCCTCCCACATAGTACATCCAGGATGCCCCACCCTTTGCTACTCCCATGAGAGTAGCGTTGACTTCAAAGTAAAAGTCCTCCCCGTCGAGTCCGTAAGGAATTTCATCATAAAGATGCCAGACGATCTCTTTATTGTTACCGGAGAATGACCCTGTGCCGGCGTCACCCGAAATATACTTTGGAAGCATCTTGAAGAAAGGCTGCGATTCTCTTCTCAGGACAAGCTGAACCTTGTAGGGCTTATCCGTCGGCCCGTTGAGATCATAATGGACCACTACGTCGCTGTCTCTCATCGAATATGAGACATTCGTGAGAGTTATCTCTTGAGAAAAAATGGGTTTACTGCTGAGCGCCACGCACGCCACGCTCCCAAGACAAATCATGAAAAATGTTCTCTGTTTCATCTTAACCTCTTTATAATGAAGGTTGCAGATGCAGTTGTCCTCAAGTCCTGTGGAATTAACACGAGCCACTTCTGAAAATCAAGAATTGCGCTCTGGTATGTCGGTATTATTCCCACGGATTCGTGGGTCATTGTCTGTGAATAGAAATCCACCTTCTTCTTCAAAGCGACCAGATAAAACATCTCTGTCGTCGTTTCTTTTCCAGGCGGCAAGCCCACTGTGAGGTTGATGGGGAGACGCGCAATCTTCTTATCGAACGCGCCCGGGCCTTCAGCAGCGGGATAGAAATTGTCTTTGAGATAATCGTTCGGCAACAAAATCATTACCGAGTCGTTTGCCATGATGTCAAAGAGGTACAGATAACAGTCCTGATTGACCGACACAGAAAATTTCACCGCGTCATTGCGATCAATGGCACCACGGTCATAGTATGTGTCTTTATCCAAATGGATTTCCGCCCTGAAGTTCGGGTCAGGTACTCCTCTGTCCTTGACCACGAGGGCGCGGATGGTGATTTGATAAACAGGAATCTGGTTCTCGCTGCTGAGTTTTTTATCGAGAATTTCTTCGGAGGTTACCTTACCGCAGGTTGTGGAAGTATTGAGTTCGGAGAAAGTGCTGAGGTAGTCGCTTTGATTCCTGGAGTTGACAGACTCGGATGTTACGCCAAAGGTTTGGGAGGTAATGCTCACGCCGAGAGAGCTTCTTATTGCATTCGCCTCGGCATCGTGAAGCGCACGCTTCCACCCCTCTTCCGGAGTTACTTCTGTGCTGTAGCACCTTCCCCGGGCTTCCACCCAAACGCTATCGGATTGGGCGCGCGCGCGTCCACCAGTTACCACCACGATTAATAGTGAAAGAAGCCCTGTCGAGACTTTGTGCATCCACTTGTATCGCTTCGACACTTGCACGACTCACGACCTTTCTTTCGATGCCCTTACGGGTACGTTGCGTCCCAACAGGAATATAAAATAGGCGCGGAATGAATACAACAATGCGGTAGTGTCCCAACTTCAACCGCGATTATGTCCCTTGCGAAAACGGAGTCCCGTTGGGTGGGAAGTGTGTTTTCAAGCTTCAACACCTGGTTATAGCGATTTTTTGCTAGGTGAATGAATTGGAATAGCTATTCAAAAAATCGCATTCGGCTGAGTGCGGGACGATCCCGACCGCTCTAGTCGGCACCGTTTTCGCAGGGCACCCTTTTTGCGCCTCCGATTATTTTTCATGCGGCGCATCCGCAGAAGGCGGACTTTCGGTTCACTTTTCCCATTCCACAATTATTGTATATGAACGGGATCCCATACTTGTACCCCGAAGCCCGAGGGCACGCGGGCGTAGAGCGGGACTTTTGGGTGAGCAAAAGCCCGCCTTGCGGATCGCGCGCATTTGTAAACACAAATGGAGCGCGAAAAGTGAACAACTACGAGTTGATGAATCTCAATGACTCTTATGTACTTTCCTTTGTCTTGATACAAAGGAAAGTACCAAAGGAAAAATCAAGGCTATCGGAAAAAATGGTTGACAACTCAACTCGTTGAGCCGGAAATTTCCGCTGTGAAGAAACAAATGCCGCCTTGTGGCATCCCGCATTATCCATTCTTAATATTAATGAGCGGGATAAACTAGGCGCCTTACGGCGCCGTCGAACAGTATTTGTTTTGCCGCTTCGTCATTATAGGTGTCAATAATGATGCGGCATCCCGCATGGCGGGACTTAAACCCACATTGGAAATTTCCTACTCGCCATTTTTTCCGAAGGCCATATGTGGAATTTTTCTTCCTTGGTTCAGAGTGAAAAACGACTAACGAGTCAATTGCTTATACAGCGTGCCCCTCATCAACAAGGCTCCGCCGTTAATGCTGCAAAAGAACTGCAAACCCGTTATGGGCGGGATTGTAATACTCTCAGTGAAAATGATGAGAAACGAAATATCAATATTGTTCGAGCTGATAATAGAACGATCCTTGGCTTTGGGGACTACATCAGCGGAGTGGTTGGAACGTTGAGTCTCAATTCACAACTTGCCAGATGGGCAGGAGGCTTCGCCAAGGTTGGCCAATCTTGACCTGCCACTATATCGTGTACCACTGCAGAGCTCGTTATCCGATCGCGTTAATGGAATTCGAAGATCTTTCGCGCGTCTGGTTTTGGAGTACAATTACGGGAAGTCGATTTCCGGGAAGGGAGTCAATTGGAAGAAATTCTCGGTAGTGGGCTTCTTCGACGCTACTGAAATGTCCCATCGTTGAATACTCTACCGCGTTCAAAACAAACACAACTGTCCCGCTCACGCGGCATCAACTCCAGCAGGTGCCCACCTCCTCCTCTGTCATTCCCGCGAACGCGGGAATCCACCTTTCAAGTATCTAGAATCACGTGAATTTGAAAGATGGTTCTATCTTGAGAAATGGATTCCCGCTAAGAACATGTCCCGACCGAAATATTCTATATGTCGGTCACCGCGAAGCGGGATCCCGCATCATTTGAATGGCTATGATGTCAGAGCGGGAGATCCCGCAAGGCGGTGACGGGAATGACAGTGAGAGAACTTGTCGATATCACACCTCTTTGAAAGTAGCCCACTACCAAATTCTCGCAGAGTCGGTGATTCGAATTGAAGGATAATGTAACAGTGGATCGTTTGTGAGGAGCAACTTATGATTAGATGCCGCCCACACCTATTGCGGAGAGATTATGAAAGCGCTCCTCTTCTGCCTCAGATTATCAATTACAAATACCTTTATTGAGGAAGATAACTTATCAGATAGATATACAGTGTCGATATTCCACCATATCGTTACAGATCCCATTACGGTGTGTTCTGGAATTTCATCCTTGCCCCTTTGAACGAGTATCCTTTTCCCTCTGGTCGTTTGAAGGACATATTCCCAGTATTTAGTATTTGCACCGTCAATTGTACTGTCAGAAACATGAACGATAATGCAACCGCCTAACGGGATTGCGGATCTCTCCTCTTCAGTTTTCTCTGGATCCCACATCTCAATGTCTGCCCTCTGGTTCGTTTCGTCGAGTAATACATCCTGGCTTTTGTATTCGAGACGGCACGAGGCACCGTTCTCCACTACTTCGACCGTTGCACCCCCACTTTTATATTTGGCTCCGACTTCGGGAGATTGAGCGGGACATCGTCCGGCGAGCATCAACAACGACAAAGCCGCAAATGTTGTTTTCATTTCAGCCTTCAGTTTGGCTTATTTGTCTTCCGGGAGCACTGTAATTCAAAAGCATCAAAGGTCCGGATAATTTTTCGCCACTTCATGTACCAATGCAAAGCCGGTGACCGCTTCGGACATTCTGAAAGTTGTGCTGCCGAAGTCTTGTCCTGTTTCTCTGCAATAGCTCTTCTCTTTTGATCACTAATCCGCTCAAATCCATCTCCCAATTTCTCACCCGCTTTTATCCGGGAAGATCTTGGATCTAACAATCAGGCAGCTGCAGTTGGCAGTTATTTTTGCCGTTGTTCAAACTGTTGAGGGTATATTTCCGCTGCCGTTATGAGAGACTTTTCTTCGGCGGAGAAACAATATTGGTATGAGGCAGACAATCGAAATCGCGCCGGCAACTAGAAAATCGTCGTTTACGGCGGACACAAAAGCTTGCTGCATCACGTGATTGATAATTATCGCTTTCCCGCGAACGCCGCATTGATACATCGAACCCCCGACGGCATGCTGTGAGAACAATTCAAGTTTATACATGGCGTTCTTGAAAACAGGCGAATACTGGCTCACGCCATCACCGTAATTTGTGCTGTGAAACATAACTCTCCGAGTGAGCAAAGTTGCAAAGAGAGCGATACCGAAACTTCCGCCGACCTGACGAATAACGTTAAACAGCCCCGATGCTTGTGCCATCTTATGTCTAGGAACGTTTGTAAGCGCCAGCACGCTCAGCGGAGTCCACATCAACCCCATCGCAAACCCTCTCAGGTATAGAGGGAGCATGATTTGTGAATGCATCGAGAACAGTGAAAGGAAATAATTCAGATACAGGCTTATGCTGAGAAGGACAACGCCGATGATTGCGGGGATTCTCGCATCAACTTTGTCGGAAAGATAACCGGCAACGGGAGCTGTCATGCCTTGAAGGAGACCCACCGGCAAGAAAACAAGTCCCGCCTGAAATGGAGTGTAGTTCAGCGAGTTCTGAAGATACAGCGGCATCAGGAACGTACTTCCGAACATTCCCAGCCCGTATATGAACAGAACTATATTTGTAATTCCGAAATTGAAATCCTTCATGAGCCTGAGTTCTATCAACGGATGCTTTATGTTGAATTCCACAAGCAAAAATATTATCAGCCCTAATCCCGACAGAACAAAACATGTCAGGATGAATGTTGAAGTCCACCCTCCTGTGTTCCATGATGTATTCCCGTCCGCCAATGCCAGCAGGAGGAATGTCAGAAATACCGCCACAGATAAGAACCCTGCAACATCAAAGCTTCGCGTATGTTCCGTTTTGTATTCCCGCTGAATGACCATGGTCGCAAAAATTCCGACAAGTCCAATCGGGACGTTCACGAAAAAAATCTCGTGCCATGAAAAATTGTCGATGAGATATCCCCCGATCAGCGGGCCAAATGAAACCGATGCGGCCGCGGCAATTCCCCAGAAACCGAGTGCAATTCCACGTCTCTCCGGTGGAAACTCGCGTGTAACGATCGCCATGCCAACAGGCATCAGGAAGCCAGCCCCTGCGCCTTGAATAATTCGAAACGCTATAAGAACATTTTCGTTCCACGCCATCCCGCATAAAAGGGACCCGGTAGTAAATATGGTAAGCGCGAAGAGGTAGGTCCGCTTATATCCGAAATGATCTGCGACCCACCCGGATGTCGGGAGCATTACGGCCAACACAAGCAGATACGCGGTAGCTACCCATTCGATCTTATCGACAGTCACTCCGAAAGCAGCCATGAGGGTGGGGAGCCCGACATTAACTATCGACGCGTCGAGGACCGCCATGAATGTTCCGATCATCACATTTGAGAGCACCAGCCACTTATAAAACCTGTGCGTGTGGTGAAGGACCGACATCGGACGAACCTGTGTTGAGTCACTGAGAGCAAGTGTCATTGTGTCGCTCCTTTTTGCCGGCACCTCCACCGACATTCCGAGACGCGGTACAGGTTTGGCTCACGCACCTGTAAAGGATCCCCAATCAGGATCTTAATCGGAACACGAGGCGCAATCCCTGTCAAGTTTTCGGAAAGAGGTTTGACCTGCCCCCAATTCTTTTTTTGTTTCTTAACTCGCATGCAGATTATTTCGTCTCAACTTTCCTTCCAACTCTTACTTCCATTGCCCTGGATTCGATAAGCTGCTTTATAACTTCCTGTGAAAACTCGTACCTGATCCCTTTTTTGGTAGTGATGGTATGTAATCCGCCATTTTCGTAGGACGTCGCATTGGCAATACCCGACTCCATTATGTCGCGTTCCACATCCTTCCAGTTCTCGTTAGTTACCTTTATCCATTCCATAATTTTAACCCTGGTTGACGAGCATCTGACCCTTGTCTTCGCGAGCCACGTTGCCAACGATTCCCGGGCTACTTGCTTCAGTTGCCCAGCGATGCATTTCGTGAAACAGATAACGTGTTAATTGCGACGTGCAGCCCCTTCTACTGCAGCTATTGCACTTTACTCTGAAATATGGACGCTCGGTTGATTTATCGCTCCCATGAACATGATTGTATTATTATGATTCTCCTTCATCAGGAAGAGAAATGGTCGGTTGACATTAAACAGAATAGGTCCACTGTGAATGGGTTCTACAACGGTGTCATATATTATGACTACCGTTACCGCTGCTGCCACGGTCCCCTTCTCGTTGACATCGATGTAAGTCTTGTGCAGCACATCCGAGATCGCCAGGCCACCCGCTGGACTGATCCTGGTGAAGTCGGCATTCCCGGCAAATGCACTCCCCATCCCCATCTGCGATAGTACATCCTTCAGACTTGTGCCGTACTGTACGTTGAACTTCGGAAGTGTCAGTTGGACATCCTGAGGTGACAACCCACGAATGATGCTATTGATTTCAGTTTGATTCAAGCTTGCAAATACATTTGTTGAAGTTGAGTTGACAGGGAGCAATACGAGCATGCTGTAATCACCATCGCCGTAGGGAAGCTCAACCACCTGGAAATTAGCATCGAAATAATAGTTCAGACTGTCGCGCATGACCATCATTGAGTCCGATTCCGTCGAGCCGTCGGACAAGTAAAACGGATAGGGCTTTGTCTTTGTGCTGTCGAAAATGTACTTCCAATTCCCGTTAAAATACAAAGCGTTTATAAGATACATTATAACACTCGGATCGATTGGAGGAGTGATAATATCCGGGATCTTACCGTGTGTTTTGTTGCTGACCCATGAGTTGATCACGCCTGCAGCGCTGGGGTCATTAAAGTTCAGGGGCTTTACATCCGAATCAAAATAAGTTGAATCGACTTCGATAAAGGAACTCAGTACCGGAAATGTGTTTCGATACCAGATCGAATTCGCGATAGTGAACGTTACGCCCGGGTCAAGGTTCGCAAACATCGTCATCAGGTACTGGTACGACTGGTTAATGTCGCTATTGGAGAGTCCGTCGAGGCCGAGAGTCTTCTGCATGTCGGTATAAGTTTGACCGTCGGCACCGTTCAAGGTCATTGCCAGTGCCATAGAAACGCTGAGAGGTGAAATGAAAAAGTTCTTTCCCTTCTCCTGCACAGCTACCTGGGTGAAAAGATTTGCAGCAAAAGAGTTGTTGGCGGACTCGACTTGCTTTTCAACCTGAGTAACAGGTGGATTTACTTTGCCGTCGCCCGGGGAGGTCACATGACTGCAACCGTAATTCAGCGATATTGCCGCGACCGCAACACCCAATAAGAAGATTCTGAGACTGCGCCTCATAAATTCCCCCTTTTTAAAGTCGCACAATCTTCAGGCTTCCGATAACATCACGACTAATGCCTGTAATTAAATCTTAAATGACAAAGAAATAGAATGCAAGCCAACAAACAAGAAGTAAGAGTCGGATAATGCTGCAGAGATATGAGCCCGTGACGCGCCCGAAATTCATAAACCAAAGTGAAATTAGTAATCCGGCGAGCAACTGCCGAACCGGCGATGAGGCGAAAGGACCGCCGCTAATGAATGATCAACCTTCACGAAGCGCTGCACGGGAGGCTGTCATCCATTACCCGTTACCGGACGGACTGATAACCGCCCATGACTCCGTTTTTCGACAACACGATCTGCCAGAGCTGATTAGTCCTCGCGCGGAATGCTCCGGCACTGGACAACAAATAAAACTTCCACATCCTGAAGAATGTCTCTCCGTACTTTTCGCGCAACGAGTCCCAACTTTTCAGGAAGTTGTCGTGCCAGGCCATAAGCGTTTTGTCATAGTCTGCGCCGAAATTGTGCCAGTCCTCCATCACAAAGAGGCCTTCTATTGCTTTCCCCAGTTGCGCGACAGATGGGAGCATGCCGTTCGGGAATATATACTTGTGGGTCCAGGGATCCGTACTCTTCACCGACAGCAGATTACCAATTGAGTGCAGCAGAAAGAGCCCGTCATCTTTGAGACATCTGTTCGCGACTTTGAAGTACTCACGGTAATTCTTGTAGCCGACATGTTCAATCATTCCGACCGAGACAATCCTGTCGAATTTCTCGTTCAATTCCCTGTAATCCTGGAGTCTAAACTCCACGGGAAGTCCTTTGCAGAGCTCCTTCCCGAGCGATACCTGGTTGGTCGATACGGTTATTCCGACAACTTCGACGCCGTAGTTTTCTGCGGCATACTTGCCGAATGCACCCCAGCCGCAGCCGATGTCAAGAACTTTCATCCCGGGTTTGAGATATAGTTTGTCACAGATTAGGCGAAGCTTGCTTTCCTGTGCCTCATCCAGAGTCTTCGCATTTTTCCAGTAGGCACAGCTGTAATTCATACGCTTGTCGAGCATGTTCCGGAACAACTCATTCCCGAGATCGTAGTGCCTCTTGCCGATGATGAATGCCCTGCTCCTTCTCTGCATGTTTGTGAGCTGGAACCCGGCGAGTTGGATTGCAATCTTGTAGTTCGATCTGACTTTGTCACGCAGGTTGGCACGCAAGACTTTAAAGATAAACTCATCGACATGTTGGGCGTCCCACCAGCCGGACATATATGATTCACCAAGTCCGAGCTCCACCTCAGTAACGAGCCGCTTGTACACTCTTTGGTCCCGTACCTGAATGTCCCATGGCCCGTTTCCGTTGACCTCGATTCCGGCGAGGTTCAGCAGCTGTCTGACTACAGCTTCATATCTCTTCGCGCTCATCTGATCACCTATTTGTATTCGTAATACCTGACCATCAACTGGAGTGACCTGCATGGTCCAATGCAAAGTTCGTAATTTGATAAGACATTGGCAAGGCGGCTTGGTAGTGTCTCAACCTCAACCGCGAATATCCCCTTGCGAAACCTGTCCTGACGAAAGGTCAGGAATGGAGCCAGGCAAACAGGTCGCTCCTAACGGAGCTGTGATTGGATTCGTTATCGGGGTTTACAAACAGGTCGTGCCTGACGGCACTAAAGTAAGGAATAAGTCTTGTACCTCATACAAATCTTTATGATGCCCTGCCATGGAGTGCGATTGGACTTGAGGAGCCCCAGAGCTCCCGACCGAAGGCAGACCTATCGCGGAAGGAGAACAAACTAAGAATTGTCATCAGATGTTGCTCTGGTGAGATGGTTGATGGAGCCAGGCAAACAGGCCGCTCCTAATGGAGCTACAATTAGGTCTTATTATCACAGTCTACAGACGGGTCGTGCCTAACGGCACTAAGGTAAGGAATGAGTCTTGCAGCTGATAAAAATTTTTATGATGCCCTGCCATGGAGTCTGATTGGCCTTGAGGAGCTCCAGATCTTTCGGCCCGACTGCGAATCGTCGGGTCTCAAGATGACAAAAGAAAGTGGACAAGAGAGAATCCTGCAAATCGAACCAGAGTATTATTGTCTGTAAGGCGCGGGGGTCATCGTGTAACATCATGCAAGTGAGCGGACGACGCATGCATAACCCCAAATGGATTCATATTATTTGTCATTCCGAACGATTGAATCACGACATCGTCGGGATGAAAGAAGTGAGGAATCTTCCGTAGTTTTCCACAAGACAATCATTCAGGAGTACTCAAGAAGATTCCTCGTCGTCACCGTGTCGATGCATGGAAGACTCCTCGGAATGACAGATGGGTAGTTTACCTCGTTCTGCCGCATTCTCTGATGGTGTCTCAAATTAAAATCCACCGTCATGCTGGACTCGTCCCGCCCAGCGCCTTCGCACTGGAGCGCTTCCGCCTACACTTCGTTTCGGCGGACGGATCGGCGCGCACGTGCGGCATGCCGCAACGCGGCATCGGGAATCCAATAAGGGTAGCAGAACTAGATTCCCGCTAAGAGCATGTCCCACGATCCGGCCGCTGCTCCCGCGGTCGGACGGGAATGACATTGGGAGGGTTTCACACCCGCGCTGCCTTGTTTCGCGACCGTAGACCCCGAAACTAGTAGCGCTCAATTATCAGACACTCGTCGTTGCGAGGAGTCCGTCCATATATTTCCAGGACGGACGACAAAGCAACCCCACACATGTTGGACGCTTCTAGTCGGCATCGAGTCGCACACATATTCCAAAGCGGTCTGCATATGTTTGCCGGTAGTCCGATGGGGATTGTCCGCCTAACGGCGGATTTCGTTCTTTCATCTGCGATGAACGGACTCAACCGCGTCCGTCCGGAAGATCGGGATATCAAGACAATGGAAAGTACATTAGAATTATTGAGAATCATCAAATCTCTATTGTTCTTTTTCTTTTGCTCACCCAAAAGAAAAAGAACCAAAAATAAAAGGGTGCCCCGCGAAAATGGTCCCGACGGAAGACCGTCGGGATCGTCCCGTACTCAGCTGTACGCGATTTTTTGAATATCACTGCTCAACCTTTCGCCGAACAAAAAATCGCTATATCCATGCTAGAAGTCCTGCAGATCTTCATCCTACCCAACGGGACTCTCCCGAAGGGATCCCTTCGGGACCTTTTCGCAAGGGGATTATAAGCATTGGTGTAGTATGCATGTAGATATTCCTTCGCTTAAGGCTGTCAGGCACTAACCGTTAGTAAACTGAGAATACCGGGTCAACCACTGCTCAATTACGAGCGGTCTTTATGAGGGGACAAACTCTTCCAGGGATTCATTCGATCTGCTCGTGTCAATTACCCAGGCGCTATGGCAGTACAACTGCCGCCAGGGCTCAGCCACCCTCTTCCATATGTGGGGTGGCTTTGGTGTTCGGTTTCTGCTTGGAGCCATCGTTCTCGGCAGACTCCTTTTCGGCTTGAAGAGCAGCTTTGTGTTTCGCGAGCAAATCAAGAAGCTTTTCCTGCAACTTGTCCACATCGATTCCTCGCCTGGTGAGGTACTCTTGAATATACTCCGGATCTTCATCGCTCATGTCACTGTAGAAGTCCATGAAAGTGTCCTGATCCATGGTGCAGCTCCTTTCTATTATTGAAACCCGGCGGCCGGGCTTATCATCTCTTGTCTCAGATGTCCGATTTGCTTCAAGCGCTCTCTTGACGAAGCAGCGGGTCATTGATCCGGAATCCACTTTGCGGTGAAACCGCCGCTGTTCTATGCAATTAAACATTTATGCAGGAGGAGCGTTAGACTGAGCTGTCAAAATCGCGCAGCAAGCAGTCGACGGCCCTCTTGATTCTCTTCTTCGCATTCGCGACCCTGCTTATATCCAAACATAATTCGCGGGACATTTCCTGGTTGGTCTTTTCATTGAGCACACAATCGAAGACCGCCAGCGCTTCCAAATCGTCTTTGTCGTTGAGGGCCTTTCGAATCTGTTTGACGAGTTCTGAATTTTCGAAATCATGGACGTGGTCCGGATTATTCGACGGGTCGAAAAGATTTTCTCTCACTTCGTCCTCACATTTATAGTGCCGGTTTTCTTTGCGTACGATGTTATGCCTGCAATTTCTGAACCGCTTGAGGAGCCAATCGGCAAATTCGGGATACTCGGTCGCATCCCAAATATCGGGACAATTCAGCGCTTCTTCCACCAGGTCGGACGAGATATCCCACGCCGTGATTCCCATCTCCTTTCTTCGAAACAGCCTGCTCCGAAGCTCCCTGTCTATGGTGGCGGCTATCTTACCGGATTTTGATTTGTCCCTGACAAACGCCTCAATCTGGCAGACCTTATGGACTTGCTCTCCGTTTCCCATATCCTTTGCTCCTTGTGTTTGCGGAAAACTCTGTAAGATCCCTGCCGCACCAAACGCTCTATATATAATGGTCGCGAGGACGACGGTTTTGCCGCGGATAAAAAATATTTCTTCACGGCAAAACATCATGGTCCACGACCATTACAGTTCACATGGAAGGAGGCACGCAGAGAGAGCCTTCCAGTTCATTCTCGGTTTAGTCGGCTTTACTTCCCTGTTGGACCTGCATACCCAATCCGATGAAGAGGAAGAGAGAGAGCCTCCTGACAGCAAAGTTAAATAATTGCCATTTAACAACAACCAAAGAAAGGAGAAGTAAGATGGCAGAGCTAGTCAAAGCGGTACTAGGAAAAGTGACCGGGACGCTGGGCGACATAACGTTTCGCCAGCGGAACGGCAAGAACGTAATCGGGATGCGGCCGCGGCGTTACACACCGCCGGACGACGAAGGATCGGTCGGGAGGAGGGCGCGGTTCACGCTCACTGCGAAGCTGGCGCAGGGAGTCCAGTCCGTCCCCGAGCTCCTGTCGCTCTGGACGCCCCAGACGCCGGCGGGGATGTCGACGTTCAACTACATAATTCAGAAGAACATCCTTGTCGTAAACCCGAACTCGGTTTCGGGGCTCACGGTAATAACGCCGAACGGCGGGTTCATCGTGAACTGCACGAGCTCCGCGGTTTCGGCAGACAGCATTGCGGTGGAGCTTGCGGCGATCGGGAGTATATGGGGGATCGACATAGCGAAGGAGCCGAACGCGAAGCTCGCGTACATCCTGAGTCTGACAAACCCCTCGAATGCGTCGTACCCCGACGTCTGGTTTGTCGCGGGTGCAAGCGAGCCGAAGCCGCTCGTGCTGAACGCTCCTCTCACATTCAACATCGCCCTGTCGGGTCAGGACGGAGTGAGTGTGGAAAGCTATGGCGACAAGAAGCTTCTTATCGCGCTTGTCACTCTCGACGCGGATGGGAACGCGGTGAGAGGTTCGGAGACGGTGCTGAGGTAAATACGTATCCCCCCGCAGCGAATCCAGCCGGGTCATGGAGACCTACCCCCTCTCTGGAAAAAAGAGAGGGGGATTGTTTTTGGGGGTTTGAGGTTGTGGTACTTGAGTTTCACGGTGGATCCATGTACTAGGTAGCAACTCACTGATACCTGCAAAGAGCACGAGACATTGCTGGTGTATATCAAGCTAGATGCGGACAAGACCACTGTGCGATGCGATAAAACCCCGCAGTCGGAGCGAGGAGGAAGCAATGAGTTGAAGAGAGAGCATCAAATGAGGAGCACTCACCGCGAGAAATGGTTAGGACTTATCACGAACATTTACCCAAAAACAGTCTCTTAGCGAAATCGATGATTTGTCCGATTGACTTTGAAGACATATGATATCAAGCCAGTGTAGCAAGCCTTACTTAGATCGAACACCCAACTTAGTCTTAACTTGCCGTGGATATCAGGAACCCCGTGTAGACTTCGTTGACTGAGAATCTGCTCGTTTAGTGCCTTCACATTTATTTCACTTAACTCTCTGTCGGCACTGAGAAGGAATAAATCTGGCCCGTTCGTGGCTGCTCGATGAAGTAGTAGTTCATGGTTTCGATGGGCCTACCGTTATCACAGTGTGTTCGGTTGTGATCGCTTCCTGGCAGCAGCTCGTGCACGTGCGGAGCACCCACAAGATTCATGGCAATTGCGGTTTCCCATATGCGACCGCATGTGCCGCACATAGTCAGCAACTCCAATTTTAGAAGTCCATGCCTACTGCAAGGCCAATAGAAACTCTTCTTCATCCAGAGTGCGGCGGCCCGGAGGGGAATTGAGAATGGTCGGAACAACCATGTCTCGCAAGAGCTTGGTGTCTCTCTTGTTCATGAGCTCTGGATTCTTCTCCATGGCTCTGCTGATGAGAATTAATTCCAAATACCTGGCAGATGGATGCCCCCTGCGGCTTGGCGCTGAGAATCGCGCTTCGGGAGTATTTCGCGCCACAAGGTACAGAAGCGGCGTCCCCTTCCATTCGTCAAGCACGTCGTTATAGATACTGATCTTATGAGGTGAAAAACACTCTCGTTGAAAGGACTGCTTCTCGGCGACGCCGACATACCATGGGGTAATCCCCTTTCCGGCCCTCAACGCGAAAAGGTAGCAACCGCATCCTTCTGGGAGTCCCTCGTAGTTATCCTCGATCTCTTGCCAGAGGTCGGTCAAGGCTTCGGCGCTACGATCTACGACTGTGTTCTGCCTTGGAATCTCATATGGCCCATGGATCGAGTAAAGCATTTTTCCCTCCAGTAAATTGTCGAACGAACCTTTATTGCTCGTAATGCTAGACTGTGTCGAGGTTGATCCACTTCCATTGGGTCGTCTCTGAAACTAAAACGGCGTGAGATTTGAACGTAAGTGCAGCAGCGTTATTCGCTTTCGATAAGACGATATCAATGCCGATTCCCACATTTCGCATAACATACTCGGCCGGTGGCATTTTGCACTCTTTTTTGTCATCACCGGTAATCGTGCGCTCAAACCCCTGCGCTTCCATGTAACCGTGAAGTTCTTCATAATCCTGCTCAGTACCGGTGTGCAGTTCGACTCGCACTGTGTAACTTGGCATGATATCCTCCTTTGATTTCGGTCCCACTATTGGATTGCAGGCATGCGGCCATAAGCTTGTTCGACGGCTTGCCCTACTTGAGCTGACTCGCCTCCCTTTCTACGTCTTCAAGCTTTGTCGCCTCTGTAAAATGAACTTCCTTGAGTTGGGCAAAATGTTTCTTCCCGCATTCGATCTTCTGGTTTTCGCTTTCAAGGCGCTTGGATTTATCTAGCGTCGATTTGGTTTCTGCAACGAAGTAAAGCCGCTTTTCTTTCTTCAACATCAAAGCCCAATCGGGTCTGTATTTTCCAACCGGCGTTTCTATCTCAAACCAGCGCGGAAGCTTCAAGAAGAACTCTACGTCATCGCTGTCGTCGCACGCCTTTGCAAACTTGCGTTCAGTCTCTGAAAGCGAATCTATCTCTATGTTATCGAAGATGGTCTTCTCTTTGTTCTTAACACTGTAAAGATTCGTCAGGTATTCCTCGATTTCGTCCGACGCGAATTGCCGCATCTCATAGTATTCGTTCTCTATCTTCTGGTACTTCACTCCCTCGACCATTATGGATTCCAACTTGGTCCTTATCTCGTGAACTGTGTTTTCAAGAAACAGCTGAGGATTCTTCAGGCAATCGAGGAGTCTTCCAGACTTGCGAAGAATCTCCCTTATCGTTGACCGGGTAAGATGAGTTCTTTGTTCAATGTATCCAACGATATCGGGGATCGCCACGGTGCCATATTCGGGCGAATAGAACTTGGTTGAGGCGATCTCTCCCGACAAGCCGCCTGAATCCATGACAACCGTCGTGCGTTGTGCAACAATTCGCGGGGGAAGGATCTCCTCCATCTTGCTGACCCGGTTGGCGGCTTCGCGGATCAACTCCTCGGTCTGGTATTCCACTCTGTACGTGGTCTTCTGACGTATGTGCTGCCACAGCTCAATGAACATCGGGTCTACTTCGTAACCTTTGCGGAGAGTTACTTTCTTCTTATCGTTCTTGTTCTTTATTCGTCCTTCGAATTTCTCGCCTGTATCATCCTCAATTTCTTTCTGGAGCTTCTTTGCGAATTGCTCATACCTCTCATTGGCGATAACTGTCAGCCTATTTACAGCCTTGTCGAATACCCTATTCCCATCCGAGTTTACTGCAAGCCGCAGCCCTCTTCCTATTTCCTGACGCTTCTTAAGCTCCGAGGTGGTTTCATTGAGTGTGCAAAGCTGGAAGACATTCGGGCTGTCCCAGCCTTCTCTTAGCGCGGAATGACTGAAAATAAATCTAAGCGGCTCATTCAAGTCAAGCAGCCTTTCTTTGTCCTTCATAATCAGTTCGTAAGCTTCTGCATCGATTTCGGATGTTCTGCCTTCACGAGAGTCCTTTAAGATCCCCTTCTTATCCTGGGCAAAGTAGCCGTTGTGAACCCGCGCCACGTCGTAAGGGATGAGCCCGTTGTACTCCTCTTTGTTCGCGTATTCATCGAACAACTCCTCGAACCACAATGCGAACTTTCCTTTTGAGGTTGTTCCTTCATCATACGACCTGTAGTTTTTCACCTTGTCTATGAAAAGGAGCGACAATACCTTAATTCCTCTAGGTTTAAGGATCGCCTCTTTTCGGAAGTGCTCTTCGATCGTCTTTCTGATCTGGACTTTCATTATGTCGTCCCGCAGACCGCCCAATGTTTGTCCGACTTCAAGTCTTGTCCCATTTGAGAACTCGACGAAGCCTTCTTCAGCGTTAATCTCATTGACAACGTATCCTTCACGGTACATCTCACGTTTGTTCGAAAGGTCGTACATGTTGTCGCCGTTACGGACGTACGCGGTTTTGCGCAGAACTCCGCTGGCTCCCTCATAGTCGAAAGTAAGCTTTGCACTGATCCTCGTCTTCTGTGTTTTTATTCCTTCCAGCTTCACGAACGCCTGGTTGAAACTGTCCTCGCTGACTACCGAATCGACTTCAATCTGCTTTACCAATCCAAGGTCATAGGCTTTCACAGGAGTGAGTTTATAGACAAGATTATAAACATCCCGATGCGTTGCGGAATATCTAAGAGTACATGATGGTTTGAGGTTAGCGATTGCCTGCTTCCGGAGGTCAGTCTCCATGTTCTGCGGCTCATCCACGATGACAATAGGATTTGTGTATTGAATGAATTCAATCGGTCGCTTCCCAGTAAGCTTGTCATTCGGCTTGTTAATGATATTCTCATCCTTGGCAAAAGAATCGATGTTGATCACGAGTACCTGGATCGTATTGCTCAAGGCAAAGCCGCGCAAAGCTGAGACATTCTTGGAGTCATAGACGGTGTATGTTAAAGGAACGCGATTGTAAAGGCTTTGGAAGTGCTCATGTGTAATCTGGAGATTTTTGAGAACCCCTTCCCGGATGGCGATGCTCGGCACGACGATAATGAACTTCTTGAAGCCGTAAGTCTTATTGAGTTCATAGATGGTGCGAAGATAAACATACGTCTTGCCCGTACCAGTTTCCATCTCAACGGAGAAGTTGACGCCTTTTAATTGGGAGGACTCTTCTATTCCATTTCGTTTCTGGAGAGAGCGGACGTTCTTTAATATTTCCTGCTCGGTGAGTCTGATCGCGTTGCCTACGCCATTCTCTGTGAATGCAAGACTTGTATCCGCTTGTTGAAGTGAGAATTCGTAGTCGCCCGCGCTCAAAGGCTGTCCTTCGAATACGTCAACGACAGACTGGATCGCTTGTATTTGAAAATCCTGATGTGAATCGAATTGGAGTTTCATTCAAACAGGTTGCGGTCTCTGAATCATTACCTTAAATAGTTCCCTGTCCGTATCATTAATGAATTCGATATCCGAGTAGAAACTCAAAGCTCTAGGTATGCCGCTACCGATACCTACATAGGGGAGGACATACCTTGCATTTGAGAAAAGGATCGAATTGCGCACAATTGAGGTTCCGGCTTTTATCTTATCAATAGTCTGTGTATTAGGTAACTTACCCGGGCTAATTATTTCAATCCTATTGTCAAAGATAAAGATCTTGACATCTGCTCGGATGAAATAGTCGCGATGAATCAGAGCATTTACCACTAATTCTTCTATTGAACCTCTCGGAATCTCCAATTCTCCAATAGTGTTAAATGAGCCTCCAGCCTGAATCTTGCGCAGGTTTCTAATGATGAAGGACATCGATTTTTCAAAGAGGAGATCCAAGTTGCCTTCCATCGGCTCTGCCTTGTCTCTGAATTCGGTGCCAGATAGGTCGTTGCCGACAAACGCAACGCACTGCACAGTAAACATAGGCTTAAATGCCTGTGGTCTCTTGCCAAACAACAGCAACCCAGCAAGCGTAAGTTGATCACCTGATGCAAATCCCATGTTGCTTAAGATCTTTGGCAATGGTTGACCTAACTCATCAAGTTTTTTTCCCGTTTTCCTTTCGACAAATTTCTTAAAGAAGTCCGTATCAATATCGTTCAACGTTGTATTCTCAACAGCTTGTTCGTCCGCAGCGATATTGCCACTACTCTGTAATAATCGAAGCAACTCGTCGTTGGAAACAACCTTTCGTTTATCTGAGCCATTCTTAATCCAGATAATTCCCTTGTTGTCCCTGTAGGGTTTGTCTCTTCCTTCGTTAATTTGAACTACCACCAAATTATTTCCAGAGACCGAAACTGTTTCAGTGAAGATTGTTATTGGTCTCTTGACGTTATCGGAAGCTGCGTTCGACAGCAATTGATTCGTGACCTGCAGTTCCTGGAAGGTCAGTCCGTTCAAAGTACCTGTCTTGTCATTTACCCCTACGACTATCAATCCACCCGCTGAATTGGAAAAAGCTACCATCTCTGTAGCTATGCTGTAAGCATCAAGGACACGTTCTTTGAATTGAATTTTACTGTTCTCACCTTTGCTTATTAAATCTAGTAATTCTATTGGTTCCATAGTTCGTATATCATCTTTCTTTTCTCGAATGCCTCTTCTCCACCTTCCATAATCATCACGATGTGTTTTCGAATGTCTATATTGTCAATGCTTCCGATGATCGCAGAAATTTTTTTGTTTTCGTAGCGACAACTTATTATTTGTTCCGAATCACCTAGAACAGGTATGTTCGGATTATGTGTCGCAAATATAAACTGGGTTTTAGTCTTGAGATCCCGCAAGACTCGGATCACGTCGTCATAGATCGTCTGATTATCAAGGTCGTCTTCAGGCTGGTCTATGATGATAATGTCATTCTCCTTCAGAGACAGAAGGAAAATAATCAGGGCAGAAGCCCTCTGGCCTAGAGAGTGTTCAGCAAGCGGTTTGGCTTTATAAAATATCTCAAAGTAGTCGGGAACGCGGTATGTCAAAAACGTTGGGAGATTTTCTTCAAACCGAGTTTTGAATGAGACCAATTGACCACCACCTGATAATATATTGTTCACTTTTGTAGTACTCGATGCTTCGTTCAAGTCCCGATAAATTTCAATGGGATCAGAGTAGCTCTCTACTAACGTTTGGATGTTCGTATCTCTTATGCCTGTTCCCCGTAGGTTGTCTTTTAAGAATTCTTTGAACTGACCCTTATCTCCCTTGAATTTCATTTCAATTCTAATTGAAGACTGATCCATGTTTATTTTTTGAATTTCTTCGCTAACAACAACATATTCCTCGTTCCAAAGCGATTGAAGCTCTGTAAGAGAGACTACCAATTGTCTTTGCATCTCAACGTATCTAGCTTTGACCCTTTCAAGCTCTCCTAATTTGAAATTAGTGTTTTCCAAATCTTTTCTAAACTTCACATAATCATCTGCTTGAACATTTGGTAGGTTTATTTCTCTCTTGATCTTAGAAAACTCCTCCTTCAGATCCTCATATTTCGTTTGGAATTGCTTCTCAATCAAAGAAAGGGCTATATGTTCTTTTCTCATTTGAGATAGGAGAGCAGACAACTGATTGAAGAGGTTAGAAAAATTGGTAAATGATTGATGGGCACTCTCGATAATGTCGGCGTTCTCCTTCGATTGATAGCCAATGTAAGATTTAAAGCTACCGCTATAATTGGAGATGAATTCTTCTAAGCCGGACATAATATCACGTTCAAAGTCTATCAGATTCTTAAGACGGCTAGCATCCTTATCAAACTCAACCTGTTTGTTCAGCTTCTTGTCAACTTCATTGTCAGAAAACGCCTTCAGCGTATGTTCCAAACTTGCTTTTTGGGATTCGAGATCAGGTCCAAGAGCAAGGGTTCTGTTCTGCCGCGAAATATCATTGAGAATATTCACAACTTCAGAATTCTTGTCTTCGATCCTCTGGCGATGACCCTTGACTTTCTCACCGATTAATTGATTAATCAAACTTTCAATGCTATTCGATCCCTTGATACTGGATAAGTCCTTTTGCCCAAAATATAGCGGCTTTTTCAAGATGCCGGATATTTTCAAACTAGGATTTAGCGTCCCATTCACGTACACGTTCGTTCTATCTCCAAGAATCTTTTCAGCAACTATCGAATTGCCTTGGTGATCGACTATTTCTGTTCTTGTTTTCCCCCCACTACCGAGAAAATTTGAAATAAGGTCATTCTTATACTTTTCGTCAACACGAGTATTATCTAACATTATGTCCAGCGCATAACGAAGCGTTTCAAGGAGCGTAGATTTTCCGCTACCTCGTATCCCGATTAAGTTATTCATTTCAGGGCTAAGACATATTTGTTTGATGTCCTGTTTGCTGGTGATGAAAGAAATAGATTTTACGTACGCTTGATTCAGTAAAGGAATTTCCTTCCCAACTCGATATTTCCAATCCATCAAAGCATACTTCACCACATCGAAGTCATATGCGCCAATCTTGATGAATGTCTTTTCACCCTTCCCAATTTCATCTATCGATTTTGGATCTGACCCTTCGATACGAGCTGGCAACTCATTATTGAACCACTGCGTTAGGCGATCCAACTTTTCTTTGCTTCGAACCTTTTGAAAACCCAAGACAGCCTTTCTAAAAAGTGGATCCTTTCCGAACTCAATTATTCTTCCACCATCAAGCTCTTCTAAGAAACCGCTCTGCTGTTCCACGTGGGCCATTAGAATGAAATAGTTCTTTTGAAACTTGTTCAGCAGGTCAATGGTTTGAGTTAGACCATGGTTTGATCTCCCATTTTCGTTTTCATAGTTAACTTTTCCAGAAAAAGTGGTCGTGAGAAACTGGTTAATAAGGTCGTTTGCGTTTTCTAACCATTGGCCTGGATCGAAAACTACGAGGGTATGGATTCCATTAGCACCGTCATTTACCGAGAGTTCAACTCCCGGCAGGACGTAAATTCCTTCCTTTCTTCCTTTTTTTGCTAGGGCTTTATACTCCGAAAGCGAAAACTTATTATGATTAGTAATAACTGCAACAGAAATGCTTTCGCTCTTTAGTTTTTCGATGTATTGATTAATAAAGTCACTCTCAGTGCCATTGTATTTGAATTCTTTGTCTACGTGGGTGTGCAAATGAAAATCTATACGGAGCCACGCAGACCCCTGCTCGAATATATGTTGGAGATCGTTGTCTTCCATTCATCCTCCACAATCAAAGTAATAATGTAATTCATGAGAATCACGTAAATCACGATTCATATTGTCCTAAACTCCACCCCCGCATCCTTCATCTGCAATGCGGTATTTGTTTTCAATTGATCGTTCCCGGCGAAAAGGCGGTCGAGACAAATGAAATTCTTTGGCTTCATCTTACCGATCTCAACTATTGCGTCGCGAGAGATCTTTTCGAGTGCAAGCGCAACTTCGCCCTCAGCAATCGAATAGATTGGGACACCGCCGACGGTTAACTTCTCCAACTTCGTTGTCAACTCATAGCCCGATTTCACAAGTATTTCCCACGCCATGGCATCTGCCTCTGAGCCTGCACGTGTTGGATCGGCAAAGGCGTCCATCTGCTTAACCAGATCATCACCGTTGTCCATTGTATCCGTTCTCCAAACTTTGAAGTTCGACGGTTCGAGTGTGAACGCCTTGAAACCGGTATCAACTTCCTTTCCCTTGAACAACCCTTCCTCTTTTGCCTTTTCGCCTTTTATCTTTTGTCCTGCTCTTCTTATCCTCTCTTTACAAATATCCGCAATCGTCTTATAGCCCGCCTTATACGCTTCCGAGTCTTCGTCCGTCTTTTCGGGAAGTTGTACCAGTATGAACTTTCTATTCCCGCTGTCTTCTTTGTTGAGTTCCATGACAGCCTGCGCTGTTGTCCCACTGCCTGCGAAGAAGTCTAAGACAATATCGGCTCCCGATGCCGCTTGTTGTATAAGTGTTTTTACCAACTCCACGGGTTTTGGGAAGGGCATTATTTTCCCTCCGAAAATTTCCTGTATCTCTCTGGTGCCATCAGTTGTAAACCCAACTTTTAACATTGTAGAGAAGCCCGTCTGGAATTCGGTAACCTCATTGAAGAACTTCTTAAAGCGAGGCCGTCCGTCTGGTTTAGCAGGCCATAGGATTCTATCTTCCTCGATGTACTTTTGAAATTTCTCCTGCGATACTGACCACCCACGCGTCGTAGACGGGTGATGAACTATGCCGGTTCGAGGATTCACTACATCATAGTGCAGATTAGGTCTTTTGTCCTTCGTGGCAAGGCCTGTCAAGTCAGCACTGAACCACGGCCCGCGTGGGTCGTTGTCGGGGTTCGAGAACTTCCCGGTGTCAATATCCCTTCCGCGAAGTACTCCTGTTTCCTTCTTGTAGCAAAGCACATATTCATGGTCAGTTGAAGCACGATCCTGATTCCTGCTATCCGCCATTTGCCTTCGATGCCAAACAAACGAAGCAATCAGACTCTCTTCTCCAAAAATCTCGTTCATCATGAGCCGCAGGTTGTGTACCTCGTTGTCGTCAATGGAAACGAATATTACGCCGTCTTCTCGCAGGAGATTCCTCGCGAGGAAGAGGCGCGGGTACATCATGGAGAGCCAGTTGGAATGATATTGCCCATTTTCCTTGCTGTTCTTTCTGAAGAAGCCTTCCTTCGTAAGGTATCCTGCCTCGTCTTTGTCGCCAATGCGCTTCAAGTATTCGTCTTTGCTCTCGCTGAACTTGTCAGGATAGATGAAGCTGTCGTTGCCCGTGTTGTACGGCGGATCGATGTAAATCATCTTCACCTTTCCGTAGTACGATTTCTGAAGCACCTTCAGAACTTCGAGGTTCTCGCCCTCAATGAAGATGTTCTGCGTCGTGTCAAAGTCAATTGATTGGTCGCGCTGAGGCTTCAGCGTCGCCGTGGTTGGAGTCTGAATTGCTCTGAACGCGTCGGACTTGCCTGCCCAGTTGAGCACATATCGTTCGTTGTCGACCGTTATATCTTCGCCTAAAGTAAGCTTGAGCTTTTCAAAGTCGATCTTCCCTTCGGAGATGACTTCAGGAAAGAGTACTTTCAGCCTGTCGAGTTGTTGTCGCTTAACGTCTGAAGATTTCCCGTCCACTAGCTTGTCTTTCTTTGCTTTCTTCCCTTTTTCATGTCAGGGATTGTCTTGTTCAGCACGACATAAACCTGCGTACCATCATAGTCGTCTATGTGACCTTTTTGGGAGAAATAGACCAAATCAATACACAACTTGTAGACCTCTGATTCCTTCAATTCCTTAACTTTCTTTCTCAAATATTCCTCTGTCGAGAATTCGGATTTCTTGAATGGCGTCCGCTTCTGGTTCTTACTGAAAGGGTGCAGGGATTGTGTCAAAAAGTGCAGAACAAAGCCTTGAAGCTTTTCTTTCCGAAGCCCTTCAATTTCACCGAAGAGCGCGAGCAATTTCTCGTCTTTAACAACGCTCACATCCGTATTGAGATAATGGTAGTTATGACTTACGGGCAATAACATCGTTCAACTCTGAACCAGAATGCTGCACGATAAGGACATTAGAAACTCCGCACCTGCTATTCCAATGAAATCTAATCCCTTGACTTTTGACATTATAACCACTTTCGCGGCACGATTCAAATTGCTGCGGCAGCAGCAACCAAGCGGACATAAAATCAGGCCCGAAATAACTAGATATGCGCGAGGGCGGCTACAAGTTCGGCTGCTCCTGTTTCGCCTCTGGGTTCATCTCGTACGCCTTCCCCCGACCGCTACGCAGCCTCCTCACATGTCCTTGGATTTATCCCCCTTCAATTCCCTCCCCTTTCTCACCATCTCAAGATAGTAACTTCTGCTTTTCTCATGAGTCTTCACATCTTTTTCGTCCTGAAGCAGCTCATGGCAGAGCCCAAGCTCCTCGCGGCGGAGGTATTCTTCGTATGCTCTCTTACAGCGCTTTGTAATCTCGAGCTGCCTGGCCAGTCTGGCTGCGGCCATGATTGCATCACGCCAGTTTTCGTTGAACTCCATCGGTACATGCTCTTCAGTGTGCTGAAGCGTGTACACTGCCATCTCCAGGTCATCGTCTTCATCTAGGTCCCTCTTCCTGTTCCATGCCTGCATGTATCGCAGAACTTCCGGCGACTCGAACTTTCTTATGAATTCTTCAAGGAGATCTTCGTCCCAGGTTCCCAGAATCGGTCTATTGTCGGCCGGGGCGTGGCTCACCGATTCGCACCCTTCCCATACTCCAAGATGGAAGTATTCGTGATCCCTTTCTCCGCGCACGTCCGGAAGAAGCCTCCAGTCTGCAGGGCCCGCGAAGCGTTCGTAGTATTCGTACCATTGAGGATAACCTTCCCATTCATCGTCATCAGCCAATGCTTTGAACGTGTCGTAGTTCTGCCAATTGTGGTAATAAAACGTCCTCGGTTCAAAATAGTCACTCATGATATAGTCGAGATAGAGATTGAACTCTTCCTGTGTGATGGGTGGTATGAATGGACAGGCCTGGATCATGTCTCCCCAGTAATCGAAGTCCCAGATCGTCTCTATCTCAGGAAGGTCTATGAGTCCGGCGCGCCACCGGCACTGAAGGTCGAAGAGTTTCCGCTGCTGGATTTGCCAGAGATAAGTGGCGGCAGTTGTTTCCTCGTCCTCGGCGTTTCCCTCTTCCCTTTTGTAGCTTGCCTTCCCGTATTCGATGATGTCGCATTTAAGACTGGCGTAACTCTCAATGAACGATTCCACACTATGCGAGGTGTACTGTTCGAAGAAGGCTTTGTACCTCTCGTTTGTCTGGAGGTCGTTCATGAATTCCTGCTGGAGTTCGGCGCGAGTCTTCGCTACCTGTCCGCCCTGTTTCTCTTCTTCGGCTTGATCGCCCATATCAGCCTCCTGGTTAAGGGAATATAATTACGGGTTGGAATAGTGCAAACAGAGGGGCTCAGATTCAATTCGCCGGGCGAGCCTCGACTTCTTTTAACCGCAGAGGACGCAATGGATAAACACATTGCCTTTTGCGACGTTTGCGGCTTCGGTGCGCAGAGCCACCTTGCGAAGTCACGCCGCGCGCGGACTCGCCTACGGCGAGGTGTCTACGTAAAATCCGAGTTACCTTCGCAAGGATTCCACGTAAGCAAGGTTTCGACGCAGTTGGTAGTAGCAGAAATGGATTCCCGTTAAGAGCACGTCCCGACCGAAATATTCTATATGTCGGTCACCGCGAAGCGGGATCCCGCATCATTTGAATGGCTATGATGTCAGAGCGGGAGATCCCGCAGGGCGGTGACGGGAATGACAATGGGAGACAGCCGCGCCGTTCGCTCTTGTAGCCGCGGGTGATCGCCATGGGCGCCATTCGGGCATATAAATTGGTTTCGGACCGGACTTCATGCCCGCGTTGCGTAATTGCGCGATTCGTCGTTGCGAGAAGTCCGTCCAAATGTGTTTGGGGCGGACGACGAAGCAACCCCATACATTCTGGATGCGCATGGTCGGCATCGTAAGGCACTCAACCGCGTCCGTCCGGAGGAGCGGGCCGACTTCGCAACGACGGTTTGATTTGGGAGAGCGCGCCGGCGTTGGCCGCAGGACCCTTCGGGAAAAGACGTTCGGAAGATTCTCTTGAAAGAGAATCCCAATCTTACTTCATCAGTATAAGCTTCTTTGTCGAGACGAACGTCTGTCCGCCGTCCCCTGCTGCGACAATGCGATAGAAATACACTCCGCTCGCAAATCCAGCTCCATCGAACGTCACGTCGTATACTCCTGCATCCTGTTTTCCATTAGCAAGCGTCGCGACTTTCACTCCAATCGCATTGTACACTTCCAGCTTCACATTACTCGCGACTGACAACTGATAACTGATGACTGTTTCCGGGTTGAACGGGTTCGGATAATTCTGATAAAGTGCAAACGTCTTCGGTACATCTACTGTAACAGAAATTGTGGATAAGCCTTTGACGACTCCACTCGTCGATACACTCTGGACCCTGTAGCCGTATGTCCTTCCCGAAACGACTTTGTTGTCGGTGAACGAATAATTTCTTCCTGTGCTGCTCGTGCCCAGTCCCTCGAGATTCTGGTCAGCTTTATAGCTTCCAGCTAATTGCCAATTGCTAATACCTGATTGCTGCTTCATCACCACGAATCCCGCATTGTCAACCTCCGATTCCGTCCTCCACGAAATGGTGATCGAGCCGATATCCGAAATCGCTTTGAAGCCGGTCGCCTGGACCGGAAGGGGAGTCTCAGCGGCACGAACATACGAGAATCCCCCGCCTTTATTGCCACCGGTATATGAGAGAAACTTAATATCAATATATACATCATCGGCAATGAGGTGAACGACCATATCCTTGCCAACAGAGGATGGCGGACCTCCCACCGACTGAACGGTATTATACCAGGTACTAAACGTTAATGAGTGAATATCCGCCGTCGTCCCGATCGCCCATTCTGTCCCGGCCGGTGAGGTATTATGAGTGGCATCGTAAGACGATTCCGACTTAATGTTAAAGATGGCCTGGTTGTTGGCACGCGTGATCCATACGTCGCTCGTAATCCGGTCCTGATTCGCGGCTTGTGTCCAGTCGGCATAATCCGACTTTGTAAACGTGATTGTGCCGCTGCTGCTGCTCCAGGTAGTCTGTGCTTCTGCAGAAAATACCAGCAAACCCGGGATACCTAAAGAGAGGATGAACGGATTCAAAAGCCGCATCGCATTCGCGCACATGAATCGGGCAGATGCGCCCGGTCGGCTCCAAATCAGGAATAGATGAAGTAAACGTTTACTCGTTTTCATTTTCCTCCAGGTCTTTATTCCTGCTTGAGAATGGGGGTTGCGCCACCTCTCCCCCTGCGGGACCCACGGCTCGAGCCGCGGGCCATCGAGGGGAAAAGTGGTGAGTTCAATCTCTACTTCATCAACACTCCGCCAAAAAGCGCGGCGGACTTCCGATGAAATGATGAAATCATTTCATCTCCAGCATCTTCTTTATCGAAACAAACTTCTGTCCATCAGATCCCAACACATCAATCCGGTAGTAATACACCCCGCTGGTAAACCGACCCATGTTTATATTCTCGTTGTATCGTCCAGCGTTCATTGTCCCGTAATCCTGTTTCATCACCCTCTGTCCAAGCATGTTGTAGACCTCAAGAGTCACTGTAGATGATTCCTTCAAGTCGAAACGTATCGTGGTACTCGGATTGAACGGGTTCGGGTAGTTCTGGTAGAGAGCATAATCCTTTGGAATTTCAACCTGGATGCCTGTCAGTGTCGTAACGTCTTTGGCAATCCCGTCCGCGGTTGCGCACTGAATCTTGTAGTCGTAGACAGCGCCTGATCTGACTTTTGTGTCGGTGAAGGTGTAACTCCTTCCGGTAGTGCTGGTGCCCATTCCTTTAAGCGCTGCATTGGTTGTGTAGCCTCCGATTGAAATGAACGCACCGATGCCGGCGTCCCGGCGGAGGATGTTAAATCCAGCGTTGTTCACTTCGGAGCCGGTTTTCCAGGAAAGCGTGACAGAACCGATATCTGCTTTCGCGACAAAGTCTGTGGCTTGAACAGGAAGCGCGAGGTCCGAGTCGGTGACCCAGCCGTCGCCGCTAAATGCGAAGTTATTCAGGGTACCATTGTAGAGTCCCATCTGTTCGTAAGCGGTCGTGGTCGTTCCTGATTCGTTGAATTGCCAGTAACCAACAAGCCCTGTTTCGGTGCCCGTAAGGGTGTCGTTCATGGTGGACTGAATCTCGACTTGAGACCGGACGACATTCCATATTCGCACTTCGTCAAGAAGGCCACTAAGGAATTCAGCATTTCCGAAATACGCCCCAAAATAATTCGTGACATTCATCGCGGGAAGATCAACATTTGCTGCAGCGCGTTGCGCCACCTGTACGCCATCAAGATAGCTCGTAAACAGGCCGGCTTTTTGCCACGTCATTGCAATGTGATGCCATTGATTGTCGTTCAACGTCGAAATTGATCCAATCAAAACCCCATCGGTGGTGCCGCCGTCGTTAGAAATGATATGATAGATATTCCCGTCGTTGGTATTTTCCCAACCTGGAACGAAGTAATTGCCGCTGTAATCCTGAGCCCGATACGGCGAGCTTAACCAGGTTCCTTTGAACCAGTACTCGACACTTATCGCAGTACCATTAGAGAAGTTGTTATTCCATAAATTTGCCGGCAGCGATACGTAGTCATCGGTTCCGTCAAACTCCAACGCATAATTCTCGGTAGTCTGAGTCGCGAAGATTGTCTCGCCGCTTCTCTTATAAAGTGTTCCATTGGAGGCAGCAGTACAATAATAATACGCGGTTGAATTATTCAGGCCTGAAAGATTTGCAGAGACATCTGTTTGGGAGCCGGCTGTGATTGGAGACGGCGTCATAAGCACGCTGTCTGTATAAGCGCCGCTGGTAGTTCCGTATAATGCGTAAGCCACCGCTGTCGAACTCAAAGAGAAAACTTTGCCGCCCACTGTAACTGAAGTGCGTGTCGCATGTGACGGTGTAGTAGAAGATACTTCAAGCGGTCCCCCGGCGCGCACATACGAGAATCCACCACCGTTGTTGCCGTAAGTCCACGAGAGGAACTTAATGTCGATATAGATATTATCCGCTATGAGGTGAACCACCATGTCGTGACCAACAGCGGACAGCGGACCACCGATAGACCAGACGGTGCTATACCACGTCCCAAACGTTAACGAAGCCAGATCTGTCGTCGTCCCAATTGCCCATTCTGTTCCTGTCGGTGAGATTCCGCCGTTACCATCAGCCGATGATTCTGTCTTGATATTGAAAACCTGCTGACTGTTCGCACGTGTAATCCATACACTGTCTGTGATGCGGTCTTGATTGACGGCCTGTGTGTAATCGGCGTAATCTGCCTTCGTGAATATGATTGTTCCGTTGCTGCTGCTCCAGATGGTTCCAACGAAATGAGAGAAACTTCGCTCAGCGCTTCGTTTGTACAATGTTCCATTCGATGCAGCAACACAAAAGTAATATGTCTTCGTAGTATCGAGTTCAGAAAAATCGGCAGACACCGTTGTCTGGGTGCCGGCAGCAACCGAGTTCGGCGTCGCAAGCAGACTGTCGGTATAATTACCGCTGCTGGTTCCAAGCAGAATGTAAGCCGTAGCTGCTGAACTTAAAGTAAACACTTGACCCGAAAGCGTCTCTGAAGTACCTGTCATGAGCGGCGGAGCCACGGACGATACTTCAAACGGTCCCACTGCGCGCACATACGAGAATCCACCACCGGCGGCCCTTCCCGTCCACGAGAGGAACTTAATGTCGATATAGATATTATCAACAGTAAGATGTACGACCATGTCCTTGCCCAACATGCCGGGTGGATGCCATCCAATCGCATTCCCCCAAGGCGTAAACGTGAGTGAAGAAATATCCGCAGTTGTCCCAATCGCCCATTCTGTTCCCGCCGGTGAGATTCCGCCGTTACCGTCAGCTGAGGATTCTGTTTTGATATTGAAAATCTGCTGATCGTCCCCACGCGTGATCCATACATCATCTGTGATGCGGTCTTGACTAGCCGCCTGTGTGTAATCGGCGTAAGCTGCCTTCGTGAATATGATTGTTCCGTTGCTGCTGCTCCAGACTTTTGGGTGAGAGAACCTGAGCTCCGCGCTCCGCTTGTACAATACGCCATTAGATGCGGATGTGCAGAAGTAATAGGTCTTCGTAGAATCAAGACCGGAGAAATCGGCAGACACCGTGGTCTGGGTGCCGGCGCCAATGGATGACGGTGCAGCCAGAACGCTGTCGGTATAATTGCCGCTCGCGGTTCCAAGGAGTACATATGCAGTCGCCGCCGACCCTGAAGAAAACACTTGACCCGAAAGCGTCTCCGAAGTCCCTGAGAAGAGCGGCGCCGGTATTGATACCGCTTCAAGTGGTCCACCGGCACGAACGTAAGAAAATCCTCCGCCCGTGCTATTCTGGCTCCACGAGAGGAATTTGATGTCGATATAGATATTATCAGCAATGAGATGTACGACCATGTCCTTGCCTACCATGAGGGGTGGAACCCATGTAATCGCATCTCCCCACGATGTAAACGTCAGCGAAGAAAAGTCCGCTGTTGTCCCAATTGCCCATTCAGTTCCTGCCGGTGAGCTCCCACCGTGGCCATCAGCCGACGATTCCGTTTTGATATTGAAAATCTGTTGATTGTCCGCACGTGTAATCCATACATTGTCTGTGATGCGGTCTTGACTAGCCGCCTGTGTGTAATCGGCGTAATTTGCCTTCGTAAATGTGATCGTTCCGTTGCTGCTGCTCCAGATGGTTTGAGCATGAACAGAACAAACAAGCAGACCTGTGATAGCGAAGGATAGTAAGGAGGATTTCAGAAGTGTCCTCCTGAGATGGTTTAAGATTTCGGCAAAACTTGTGAATTGCCCCTGTGTAGACTCCGGACCCGGTATGAGTCTCTTCATGTTTGTTCCCTCCTCACTCTTTTGCGGCGTTAATTACAGGCTGGAATTGCACCAGCACAACGCTGGGTTAATGCTCCCTGACATCCCGTTGGCGTCGTCATCGACTTCAAACGCGCGAAACTGTAGAGCCTTCCGGGATCATCCGATCCCAGGCGAACATTCTCTACGGAGTACGAATTCGGAAAATAGCGGGACGATGCAAACGGAAATCCCACTATCGCTGTTGTTGACTATATCAGCCGGCCCTGGTAAGTAATTTGGCTTAATCCGTCAACATAAACAATAAGTGTATGCAGGTCTGCCATCGAATGAACTCGACGGCTTCAAAATCTGTAGACCCCTTCGGGGTTTCCTGATTTGACGAGGCGTCCTCCGCCAGAAAATAATGTGGCGGACAATGGATGCCGATGCTTGTGGTTCAGTTTAACCACTGAGACACGCCTGCGTGCCGGAACCAACCCTGATGATACTCCGGCGTGCAGGCACGGAGGCACGGAGGAAACAGAGAATAAATATATTACCTTTTGCGACCTTTGCGACTTCGGATCTCCGTCCAAAGGGCGGACCTTTCCCGGAAGAGGAACAAACGGAGAATTGTCATTCGATGTCACTCTGGTGAGATGGTTGATGGAGCCAGGCGAACAGGTCGCTCCTAACGGAGCTGCAATTAGATTTTTTATCGCGGTTTACAAACAGGTCGTGCCTAAGGGCACTAAAGTAAGAAATGAGTCTTGTACCTCATACCAATCTTTATGATGCCCTGCCATGGAGTCCGATTGGCCTTGAGGAGCTCCAGATCTTTCGACCCGACTGCGAATCGTCGGGTCTCAAGATGACAAAAGAAAGTGGACAAGAGACACTGTACTTGACACGATGATTGCTTATGTACTTTCTTTTGTCTTGACACAAAAGAAAGTACCAAAGAAAAAGTCAAGGCTCTCGGAAAAAATGGCTGGAAATTTCCGCTTGAGTTGGAAACAAATCAAGCCTCCGCCTATCGGCGTCGGCGATTTGTTTGTTAGGGCTAGGTTAGAGCACCGGAGGAAATTTCCTAATCGCCATTTTTTTCGAATGCCTTCTCGAACATTATTTGCAACTTAACCAAGAAGATCCCTGACACCCCATGCGGTAAAGTAAATCCCTCAGTCCACAAACACGTAGTATCATGTCGAAAGCATTCATTAGTCATATTCTGCTAATTCACGCAGAACGTATATCATCCCCTTGCGAAAATGAAGTCCTGTTGAAGGGGAACACTCTATTTCAGCTCCACAACTGGTTACAGCGATTTTTTGTCAAACGTAGGTATTGACATCGCTATTCAAAAAATCGCATACAACTGAGCACGGGACGGTCCCGATGCCGCCTTGCGGCATCCCGACACACAAATATTTGGACGGGACGATAGTCGGGATCATTTTCGCGGGGCGTCCTTTTCTTTCAGTCCACTTTCTTTTGGACGAGCAAAAGAAAGTGGACAAGTAATATGCCCTAAAACTTGATGATTCTCTTTTACTTGCCTCTGTCTTGACATCCTCACTAAGGTCGCGACAGGTGCCGGAAGGTACTAATGTCCCCCATATGTGCATGCGCTCGACGAGTCCCTACGGGTCTTTCGACCCGAAGGGTCGTAGACGTGTCATCGACCTTAGGCGGACTTTCAGTCCATTTTTCCCGCTCAGTAATACTTTCATATGTAAGGGATCCCGCACCTGCGCGCCGAAGCGCTCCGGCGCGTAGGCATACTGCGGGACTTTTGGACGACCAAAAGAAATTGGACAAGAGAGAATCCTGCAAATCGAACCGGAGTATCATTGTCTGTAAGGCGCGGACCCCGCACGAGGTGAGGGATAAACCTCAAGTCCGGTCCGAAATAAATATATATGGCCGGATGGCGCAAGTCGAAGACCCGGCCCACGGGAGACGGGGCGCTCATCCGCGGCTACAGGTATATCTTACTGAGCGGGTGCTTGTGGTGTCCCCGGCTGTGCCAGCTTTTGTTCCGGCGCGCCCGGCTTCGTCTCGTACGCCATCGCCTTAAGAAGAGCGATTCGTCTGAATGTCGGCGGGTGCGTGGCGAACAGATCCGCCGCGCGTCCTTCTTTCGCGTTCATCCTCCGCCCGAGCGGATCGACGATGCACAGGTGAGCCGCGCCGCGCTTGATCGACTCAGTCGGCGCGGAAGCGTCATCGAGTTTCTGAAGCGCACTTGCAAGCGCGAGCGGGTTCCTTGTCAGCTCGGCGCCCGAAGCGTCCGCATAATATTCGCGCTTGCGTGAAACTGCCATCGCCATGATCTGACTTATAAGCGGAGCAAGTACGACCCCGATAATCCAGATCACAAGGAGGACAATAGCAACCGCTCCGCCCGAACTCCGGGAGCGGCGCCTCCCGCCGCCCCAGAGCATGCCGCGCCTTGCCCAGTCGGAGAGGAGAAGTATCGCTCCTACCAATGCCGCGATCACAGTCATGAGCCGGATGTCGTAATTGCGGATATGGCTCATCTCGTGTGCCACTACACCCTGGAGCTCATCCCTGTTGAGCGTATCGAGAAGCCCCTGCGTAACTGCGATCGAGCTGTTACCGGGGTCCTTCCCCGTCGCGAACGCGTTGGGATCGGGATCGGGTACTATGTAGACCTGCGGCTTCGGCAGTCCGGAAGCGATGCTCATCTCTTCAACCACATTGAGAAGCTGTTTCTGTTTGGGATCAGCCGGGTCGGCAGGGACAGCATGAGTCGAGTTGAGTACCGCCTTTGCGCCGCTTCGCAGGCTCCACGATGCCGTGATAACACCGATCGCGATGGCGATAAGGGTGCCGATAGGAAAGAATGTATCCTCGTTCACCGTGTCGAGAAAGAACACGTCGAACCCGAGACCGAGGAGCCCTAAGAAAAGGATGAAGGCCGCCATGATAAGAATGGTGGCCCGCCTGTTGTGCGCCTGCTCTTCATAGATGTTCCTGACATCATCCACCAGATAGTCTCCGGATTATCGGCGGCTTTAAAGCCGCCGTTAGTGGCGAAGTGATAAATCGACGGGCGGGACTTCGCGGTCGGCTTCCGCCTTTATCTCGAAGAGTTCGGATGCCTTAAAATTGAACATCGTCGCTACGATGTTGCCCGGAAAGACCTGCTGGGCTATGTTGAACTTTGTGGTGATGTCGTTGTAGAACTGTCTTGCGAATGAGATTTTGTTCTCTGTGCTCGTCACTTCTTCCTGGAGCTGCTTCACGTTCTCGTTCGCTTTCAGGTTCGGGTAGTTCTCGACAAGCGCGAACAATTTGTTGAGTGCGCCCGAGAGTAAATCTTCTTTGCCCGCAGAATCGGCGACTCCTTTCGCGGAGATGGCGGAGTTGCGGGCTTCTATAACTTTTTGGAGTGTATCCTGTTCGAACTGCATTTCTCCCTTGACTGCCTGTACAAGGTTAGGAATCAGGTCGTGTCTTCTTTTCAGCTGGACGTCGATTTGTTTCCAGCCGTTGGTGACCTGGTTGCGAAGTGTGATGAGGGTGTTATACTTTCCGACTACCCACATGATAAGGAGAATTAAGATGACGATGACTGCGTAGAAGATGAACATGCAAAACCTCCTTTTGAAATTCTTTTTGTAATGTAAAAGTCGGGAGGGGTTGTTACAAGGAGAGAGGGTTCGACAAGGGTCGCGAAACGCTTGTCACCCGTTACAGGTCGCTCCTAACGGAGCTGTAATTAGATTTTTTATCGCGGTTTACAAATAGGTCGTGCCTAACGGCACTAAAGTAAGGAATGAATCTTGTACCTCATACAAATCTTTATGATGCCCTGCCATGGAGTCCGATTGGCCTTGAGGAGCCCCAGATCTCTCGACCCAAGGCGGACCTTTCGCGGAAAGAAAACAAACTAAGAATTGTCATTCCGAGGAGTCTTGTGGGAATCAGCCTGGTGACGACGAGGAATCTTCTCAAAGCCTCTGCGAATGTTACATCAGATGTGACTCTGGTGAGATGGTTGATGGAGTCAGGCAAACAGGCCGCTCCTAATGGAGCTACAATTAGATTTTTTATCGCGGTTTACAAATAGGTCGTGCCTGACGGCACTTAGTGAGGCGGAGCCGTGTCCAACGCTTTGCCGAATTGCGGGCGCGTTTACCTTTGGTGGTCAAGTCCGGGGGGATTGGCCGCGGAGGTCGAATACTCGTCTACGACCCTTCGGGTCGATAGACCCGTAGGGACTCGTCGAGCGGATTTCGTCGTCCGCCGTTGGCCGGAGGAGCGGGCCGACTTCGCAACGACGGTTTAATCTGGGAGGGTGAAACCTAAAAACCTCCTGCTCCTGCCTGCAAGGTGAGAGGCTTTCTCACGCCATCCGTTGAAACGGACGGCTAGCTTAAGAATTTAAACCCGTCCGTTACACGACGGGTTCTATGCACCGTGAAGCATCCGCTCGAACGGATGCTCTATGGAGATGTAGAGAGAATACGGATCCTATTTCAAAGCAAGCCGGGAAGTCAAAAAGAAGAAAGTCCCGCCAAGCTATGTGGCGGGACCCTCATTAATACAGTTATGTCGAGAATGGGTTATTTCATCAAGAGCATTTTCTTTGTTGAAACGAATTGACCGGCGACAATTCTATAAAAGTATACACCGCTCGCCAGCGCGGAAGCATCGAATGATGTGGTGTGGCTTCCCGCAGTCTTGAAGCCATCAAACAGTGTCGCGACCTCTCTTCCCAGAACATCATACACTTTCAAGGTCACATGCCCCGCTTTCTGCAGATTATAAGAAATTGTAGTGGTCGGATTGAAAGGATTAGGATAGTTCTGACTTAAGTAAAATTCAATCGGGACCTTGTCGCTTTTGGAAGACGCGGCGGTGACGGTTGTAAGACTGTAGCTATATGTAACCTTATCTCCATGATACTGAAAATAATAGCCATTAATGTTCAGAACTTCTGAATAATCGTAAGCGCCACTGCCGACGGAGGTCAACCAGGAAGAACCCGTCCACGATTGGTGCAGATAAAGTATTTGGTTCCCATCTGAATCATAACCAAGAGTGTCCCGCTCATAGTTCGTCCACTGTGAGTTTCCCCAAGGTTCAAATGTCCATGTAAGCAAATTTCCATTAGAATCCCAAGTCTGAACATATTTTGCCCTCGGAGTCCATTGCGTTCCCCCCATCAACACCGCCTCTGAATCAGTAAGCATATGTCCCACGGCATCATACGTGTATGTGTCTAGGGAGAGATCAGTCCATTGCCCGCTCGTCCAGTACTGGTCCAACATTGTAAGTATGTTGCCCTGCTGATCATACGTAAGTGTGTAAAGAAATGAACCCGTAACCGTGTTAAACCACCCACTAGTCCCCCAGAATGCCTGAACGAACCCGAGCAGTGTCCCTGTGGGAGCATACGTGTAGGTATAGCGCGAATAATTGACCCACGAAGTGTCACCCCACGAGGTGTCCACCGGAATCTGATACACGTCTGTATGAATGGAATCACCTTTTTCGTCGGTAGAATCACTGAAGAAATCCCGACGGTTATTGATCCAATGGACACCATCCCATTGTTCCATCAACTCCGCGAAGTTCTTGTCCGTGCTGTCATATGAATACGTATACCGAAACGAATTATCCCATTGACCTGTTTCCCATAACTGTATGAGTATTCCAATATGATTGCCTGCCGCATCGTAACTATAGGTCTTAAGACTATCATTGGTCCATTGAGTGCCGTTCCATGTCTCAACCAATTCCGTAAGCATTTCCCCATTGGCATAAAATTCATACGTATCACGATAAGATGAGGAGGTCAATTGACCGTCCTGCCACTGTTCATACCAGGAGGTAAGGCATTTTTCATCCGGGTCATATGTAGAAGAATAATCCGCTATACCTACCCACTGACCATTTTCCAGCTTTTGGTCTGATTCGGTAAGAATCTTCCCGCCGCCATCCCATGAGTAAGCATAGCGTTCCGAGTCAGTGGAAAAGACGACCACAGTGTCAAGCAAATAAAGTTGAGTTGTGTAGCTCGTCGCCTTATCCGGATTGATCATTTTACCCCTCAGTTCATTCCCCACGACATCTCCCAGCTTGGGAACGGATCTTCGAATTGGATAATTCGATGTCGGAAGCAGATGAATAATATTTCCGCCACAGGATTTGCCGCTGTGGAGTCGTGTAGAAAATACTTCGTTATTCCTATTGAAGGCAGGGGCGACGGTTCGATAGGCACTTGACTTAACTGATAGAAGTAAGATGCTTACTAGGACCAACAAGGGAATTGAAACTGGTATCTTCATAAGATGCTCCTCGACTGATTAGTTCCTGTAAACTCCTGTCCATCTCCATTCGTTGCAAATGCCCTGGCTTGCTGAGAAGTTTTTCTTTTGGTTTTAGTATTGCAGTCGCCCCGGCGATCTTCACTTTATATTCCTCAAAGTTATTGTGCTCTACGGAAATAAGTTTGTAGCGCTGCTGCGAAGCGAAGGCTTTCCGTACATCTCAAGATGCCCTCAGCCCCGTTTTGAAGAAGGGGACATACTGGATCTGAGCACCAAGGGTCAGCAATAGAAGGAGGCGGCTATTTCATCAAAACCATTTTCCTGATTTGCGTGAACGGACCCGCACTTATCTTGTAGAAGTAAACACCACTGGAAAACCGAGAACCACCGAACACTGCCAGGTATGATCCAGCGTCCTTCTGTGCATCGACAATCGTCGTCACTTCTCTTCCGAGCATATCATACAGCGTTATTGTCACATGACTAGCCTTCGGGAGATCATAACTGATCGTTGTCGTCGGGTTGAATGGGTTGGGATAGTTCTGGTACAAAGCGTAAACCTTTGGAACATTAACCGTCACTTGTATCGCAGGATAATCTTTCTTGGTTCCGTCTGAAGCCACACTTTCGACCGTGTACTCATAAGTGTGCCCAGAAGCAACATGCCCATCGGAATAAAAATAACTCCTGCCAGTCGTGGATGTACCGAGACCTTGCAGAGATTTATTTGAAATGTAACCAGCAATCAGAGAAGAGGTGCCAGTTTGTGAATCTTTTCTGAAAATATTGAAGCCCAGGTTATTAATTTCCGATTGAGTCTGCCAGGATAGAACTACGGAGCCATCTGATGAAACTGCTCTGAAGTTCGTGGCGGAAACGGAAAGAGGTGTTTCGGCGAGAAACCAGATTGCAGGATCTACTGCAGCTAGCGTCGTGTCGTAATCCGGGAAAATGAGGTACCGATTATTTGAAAGTGTATCCCAGCCATAGCTTATGAACAACCCTTCCGGGCTCGCATGAAATTTGTACTGTAAATTTGCTCCAATAGGGAGATGTGTCGTAACCGTCAGCTTGTAAATATTGGGCTTAGACAAGTCCTGTGACATGAGCATGTTGTTAGACCAGCTTAACGGTGGCCAGCCTCCGCACACGCTTATTGTATCATTCGACGGATTGAACCCGGCCGCAATAAGTCTTGACATATCAGCTTGGAATGTTACATTTCGAGTTGTTCCAATAGATCCCCAGACTACGGAATCAGCGGACACCGAGACATCAGCCCATTCTGACCAATCCTCCCACGTGACGCCATTCGGATCAGTAATAAATCTCAGCTTTACTTTCCCAAAGTGGTACGAAGAAACGTCCATGCTAAATGCTCTCCATCCAGCAGGCTCATCAGCAGTAACGGTACTATCAATAAGAGTGACATAATGAAGGCTATCTGTCTCTACTTGTATTACGAATCTTACATCGGCATAATCCGTGGATCTACCATCTCTCAGACCAAAGAAACCTTGAATTGTCCTGAGACCGTAAACGGTGAAATCTCCCACCGTGGCTATGTCGTAATCGGAAGTTGGAGCATCTATTACAAATTGTTCCATTGTACCTCCGCTTGCAGCCTGGCTTCTCCATGTTTCAAATCTCGACCAAGATGTAGCGCCATCAGTCCACCCATTGTCATTGTCTTGCTGCAACCTACGAAGCAGATGAGACCAGTTATCTGTCGAGTCCGCAACATAAACGTCCGCATAACCCACGTAGTCAGCAACATTGAATGTCTGTTGTGCCAGAGTTTCGAGAGATGAAAGTAGTGTTATGGCGGTCAGGTACCGAACAACTGCTGTCAATCTTTTCACGGAATCCTCCCTTAGTTTTACATTGCTGCAGATCATTACACACTATTCCTAACAAAGGAAGTACTCTGCTGAAAATTTCTCAAATGATTTTTACCACCTCAATTTAGAATTTCCTAGGCACCCGGTGAACCAAGGTAAACACCCGTGCTTATCGTAGAGTCTGAATAAAGGTAAGATTGAAACGCGTCCTCTTTTGAAACATAATTCTATAATCCTGTCGGGATAATTCCTTCTCTGTCGAACCAGAAGGTAATCGTGATAGCATTATCAGGAAAAGTGCTCGATTTATTAACCAGAATGTAATCTGTACTCCCATTGAAGAGATAAGCTGCGTTTGGATTTCCGATCATGCCGATGGATGAATGGGCGGAAGCTACCAGCGTTTAGTTGTCGCAAGTACTCACAATTGGTTCGACCGCTGGCGCCCGCCTTGGCCAATTCTTATTGACGCCTCCATTCCTTGGGAGGCGTAGTAATCGACCAGTTTTTGCACGATGACATCCAGCGCCCTTTCCTTTTCTTCCTGAGTCATGCAGTCACGGCAAATCGCAAATTCGGCATTCTTGTACAATTCATTAAGTGCAACGATGACGATGGGATCGTCCGCATGTTGGATCCCCGATCCACATCGGCTACAACGGAATTTATAGTCGTCCATAGTCTGCAACGTCTGAGTGAAACCAACCCGAGTCTTATTCTTACTTCTTGTCATTGCAGATAAACCACCCTGCTGAAAATGGTAAACGTTAAGGAGTGGAAGCTAGCCGGTGCTATCGGGATTCAATGGCAGGACTCTCTGAAAAGTGGGAATTTGAAACCGCTCGGGAGAGATTATCTTTAATTAGCGGCGAACGGTCCCCTTTGTATCATCGTAGGTACATGCACCCATCTCGCGCCGTTCCAGTACTCGACGCCTTTTTTCAATGCTTGAAGGTAGTGCATGCCAAACACTCCACGAACCTTCCCCTCTTTCTTGAGCGTCTCAAAAGTCTCGGGAGTGGGGCTCGCGAACTTCACATCCCTGACGCTCATGTCCCCCTCGTAAAAGAGGAATTCAAATCCCCATGACCCGGAAAGGGCATCGTCCGGAACTGATTGGACTTTGACATGAATAAGACTATCGCCGGTTTGCCTCATGACATATGATCTGCCACCTACCGCTTGTGATGTTTCTATGTCCGACTTAGGAAACCTGATGTAGTACAGCTCCGCTTCTGAAGGTTCAAATCCGAATCCAGGAGTCTCCAGACATTCCTTATCCCCGATTATCTTCGAAGGGTCCAAGATTGCCAGGAAATTAAACTTACCCCCGCTCATATCATGCAAATCGTCTGTCCCGGTAATTGCGATCTCCTGGGTTCCATGATGCTTTACGTCAATAGAAAACGGCGTGAAATTGCCGTAGTGCCAGTATTTTCCGATGACGTTCAGATTATAATCGAGTCGCGCCAGAAAGGAAGGAGATCGGCCGCCGGTTGCGTAAACGAACAGATTGTTAATGCCGTCAGGCATCCTGATCGACAGTAACTTGTCCGGCTCAAAAGGGGAATAGTAATGTTCACCCCTGAACGTGACATTTCGGACTTTGAATATGAACGATTGAAGAAGATTACCCTTCCAATCATACATTCTCATATGACTTGGCTTCTGGCCGTTGCGGGGTTGTGCAGTGGTAATGACTTCGTTCTTTCCGTCGCCATTAAGATCTGCTAAAATCGTTTGATGAAGGTCAAGGCTGGCGTCATTGTACTTATAGATAGCAGCATCATACGCAGGTATAGACCATAGCAGTTTGTCGTCACTGCTGTATATATCTACATCATTCGTCTTTGTGTTGTAATAGAAGTAGGACGGATTTTCAGACACTTTTATAAAGGACCTAACACCGATGACCAACAGGGTAATAAGCATAACCCCAAAGAAAAAACTTACAGCTGGGTGACTTCTTGTAAAATTTCCGACTCTTCGCCAAATCGTCGGCACCGTCACTTCGCTTAACACTACATCTGACGTGTGAACGGGTTCGAGATACGGTTCCACCTCCCTCTTCCTCGGAACAATCGCGCTCGCCGTCGATTTGTGCGGTTCATTCGACTTCGCATATTCTCGCTTCACATCATCGTAGTAGGCGTGTATTTCGGAGTAAATTGCTCTGCACCCCAAACACTCATCGAGGTGTGCTCGAATTTCCTTCTCCAGCTTTACCGCAGACGGCTCTCCCAGCACAAGGAGCTCGAGAACATGTTCTTCGATATGTTTCACTATTTATATAGTCCTTTCATGTCTCTGAGGTCGCTGAAAATCTAGATCTCCCTGAGTTCTTTGCCAACTTCGAGTCCTGTCAGCCTCGAGAGATATTCCAGTCTGCTTCTATGTTTCTTCTTATACTCGTCGGCGGACATGTCAGGGAAATGCTCCTTCAACAATTCCCGCAGTCCTACCTCAACGCCGTCGCCTGAGTGAATCAGCACGAATCTTTTTTCTATCACTCTGAAATAAACTTCCAGCAGGCCAACGTCCATATTCTTCTTTCTAGCATAGGTATTCTGTGCTCTCTTCATTGTGCTCTTTACGGCTTTTCGAATGACTCCATTCAAGTCATCGCTTACCGTCTCCACCTTCTCCATGTCCTGGTTCAGGTCCACATCAGCCGCACGTTTGTAGAGAGATCGAAACACAATGGCCACGATTGTCAGTGAAACGACGCGCGAAGTGTATTCCTGCTCCCGAAGAAAAAGCGCCAGCTTGCCGAGCATGAACGGAATATTTTCCGTGCCATGGAGATACTTGCCGAGCCCCGTCTCAAGCTCGACAGCATCGAGAGTACGGAATTGAATGAGTTGATCGCATCCCGAAGGAGCAAGGCGCTGCTCGCCGAACTGCTCGACCAACTCGAGGCTCGTGAATTCCTGCAGGGCGAGCTTTACGTTCCTTATGATCTTACCTAATGTCGGATCGACCTGATTATAGAGACGAAATATTCCCTGGTTCGCATGAGAGAAGACAAGCCGCCTCAAATGAGAAACAGCCTCCGCGTCGCTCAAGGATGCGAGAGGAAACGCGGCGAAGTATGCATGGAAATGCGGGAACTGTCCGCTTCCCGAAAACGCGAAGAGGTCGGCGATGCAATCGTACGCGAAGTCGGAAACATCGAGGCCGAGTGTTCCCCTGAGTATCGAGTCCTTGTTCAGCCGCTTTGCAACATAAGGGATCGCCAGCGAATGGCAGAGATGGACGAGGGAGTTCAACTCAACTTCGAATTGTTTGCCGGAGAGTATCGATTGGAGTAATTTCTTAGTATCGTTGATAAGAGCGAGCTCATTACTGCACATCACTCTCTTCGTTCGAGTCATCTACAGAGTGCCCAATTCCTCTTAAGTTGTGTGGATCGCCCTTAGATCAAAAACCTTTGAATTTTATCGAGTGGCCGATACAATTGCAAATCAGGAGTGGCTGAACACATGGCAAATCATGATAGGCCTGCTATGCCTATAGACAATGATTGCGTAGAAGATGAACATGCAAAGCCTCCTTTTGAAATTCTTTCGTAATGTAAAAGTCTGGAAGGGTTGTTACAAGAAGGGAGGCGAGGTTTAAATTAAACCACGAGAGGCACGGAGACACAGAGGGAGAAATAATGATCAAAGCTTCGTGCATTCTCTGGGTCCTCTCTGCCTCTGTGGTTAAGCCTCAAGAGACACTGAGACACCGGAGGGAAGAATATTGATTAAAGCTCCGTACAATCTCCGTGCCTCTGTGTCTCTGTGGTTAAATTAAAACGCGGGAGACACGTCTACGCGCCGGCCCGTCCGCCGGAACGAAGTGCAGGCGGAAGCGCTCTGGTGCGTAGGCGCATGGCGGGACAAGTTCAGTCCGAAGGACTCCTTTCCAACGGAATCCTTTGGATCGGAGCATGACAATGGATTATAAACTGAGATACTACCGCGAAAAGAGGGTTCGATAAGCGTCGCGGAACGATTGTGGTTCGTTACAGGTCGCTCCTAACGGAGCTGTAATTAGATTTTTTATCGCGGTTTACAAATAGGTCGTGCCTAACGGCACTAAAGTAAGGAATGAGTCTTGTACCTCGTACCAATCTTTATGATGCCCTGCCATGGAGTCTGATTGGCCTTGAGGAGCTCCAGATCTTTCGACCCGACTGCGAATCGTCGGGTCTCAAGATGACAAAAGAAAGTGAACAATGGAGAACCATTCAAATCGAGTCAGAGTATTATTGTCTGTAAGGCGCGGACTTACCACTCTTCAGCCCTAAGTACTTGCAGGAAGTCGCCCGGATTTCAATTGAAAGGCGACCGCCCGTTGAGCTCTCCCCGATTCGAGTACAAATGTGAAGGTAGTAAAGCGCGCACTTCATTGAGGTGTGCGTTTATCAGGACGTCACTGTAAGGTCGGTGTGGGTCTGCTATTTATTACGGTTACGGACGACTCGTGCTCTCTGATTGAAACCAATAGCTTTCCACGTGTCGTGGAGGGATGTTATCTCGGCTTTTTGGTACACCCTGTTCAATAGGCTACTTTCGTCCCCAGCCATTCGGGGTGTGGCTTCTGACGATGTCACTGCGATGAATTATCGGATGGTGGGAGAAAACCCCTTGAGCATAAGCACTTGGATCCAGGGCATTAATTGAGAAGATCCCAGTCGACGCAATTGTTTCATAACGGCTACCATTGTATTGCTCCATCCTGATCATACAGTCCCATGAATTGATTGTGACAGGAATGACCCAGTTATACGTACCTGCTAACACTCCGGAGGTGCCGATATAGTCCCAGTTGGCTCCCCCATCTGTCGAGAATTGCAGGAGTATAATACTGGCCGAATCCCCTTGTGTGTTCCAAGTTATCTCCTGATCGGAACCTGCCGTCAAAAGCGAATACTTCTCCGGCGTCCTGATTTGTCCATATGCCGTTTGTTGGCAGGAGATACAGAGAGTCAAGATAACCAGGAGAGATGCAAAAACGAAAATCCTTCTAATCATGCCTCCTCCTCATAATTGGCCTTCTCGCTTAAACAATTCTCCGATAGATAGTCTAAGCGTCACTAGCAATGCACGTTTACTCGTCTTGATGGCGTCCGCACTCCTTTGATTCTTTTATGAACACACTGTAAGTCCGCGATCTTCGCACCATTTTCACCTGAATATCATCCGATAGACACCTGTCAGATAATTCCACCAACGTTTATGTTGCCTGGGGTTGACCTGTTCCAAATGTCATTCCAGAATCTAATAAACCAATCCACCCGCGGCCCTAGCTAAGAGGGATTTTGCACGCCGCTCTTTGGATCGACAGGACAGCTTAAAGAACTAATTCGGCATGTCACATCAACTAAATGACCTTTTGGTCTTTCAGATCATTCTTCGCCGAACATTTCTGGAATATATGCTTCAATACCCGCGCCGAGAAAAGATGAAGAAACTGCCACAAAAGCGATACCCAACTCCACCTAAATGCGGACAGCGATACAAAGAGGTAACCACCCCGTGTAGGTTTCGGAATATCCGGCACGAACAGCCCCTGAATGATGTACCAACATGAAGTCAGTGATCCGACGTTCGCACTAATAATACACTCGATTACTTTGGGGGCACGTCAATTCGTAGAGAACGCTTGCAGTGTCACTCTGAATTCGACAGTACCCTACAGAACGGAAAGGTTAATTGTACGATTGTCCTTCTATTCTCTAAAATCAAACGAGCGTGGATATATTTGATCCGAATGCGAATCCATCCAATATCGGAGCCCTCGAAAGTGCACACGCGGTCAAGCATCTGTCAACGATCGTACACAAATATCTTTGGGACAAAATTCGTTGCAGATTTTATGAAGCGAAATGGGGTTCTGGGTTGAGTTGTTCGGGCCTCTACTAGCTTTCCAAAACAAAGGCGGACCTTGCGATCCGCCTCCTCAACTCCTACAATCGTCAATCAAACTAAGGTTACTTTGTCAAGATCATCTTCTTGGCTTGTGTGAAGGTTCCTGCTTGTCCCGTAAGGTCACGAAGGACTCCTTCGGAGGATCCTGCGGAAAGCCTGTAGAAGTAGACTCCGCTGGGAAGATTGCTCGCGCTGAATGTCACGTTGTGACTCCCTGCGGTTTGACGTTCGTTGACAAGTGATTTGACTTCTCTGCCCAGAATATCGTAAACCTTCAACCTCACAAAGCTGTTTTCTACTAATTGATAGTTGATCACGGTGTTTGGGTTAAATGGATTCGGGTAGTTTTGCCCAAGCGAAAAAAGTTGAGGCTCCCCTGCTAATCCATTTTGGATAGAAGTAATCATTTGCAACAGAGGTCGTATCCAGACGCTGGTAGTAGGCTCAGGATAGTTATTCGCCGCCGCAAAGAGATACGCGCCCGTCTCCATTTCAAAAGTGCGCAGTTACCGGCTTTCTTTTCCTCGACTCTTCATCCCTTTCTCTCCATACCGGACAAACTTCCAGAGCCAAGAGAAAAATTCTCTCTAAAACGGAACCTGATATTTCATTTTGGCCCCGATAATCTCATTCGACACATCCTCCACCCATTCCACAACATATATTCGAGCATACAAATATGGCAGGTTAGCTGTTGCATAATTTTTGGATTTCTTAAATCTAATAACGTAGCCGTGTCCTACTTGAATGGCGCAAGTAGACGCCCAACCAGATGTTGGTTTAGTAGTAACATCACCTAAACCATTTACTTTTCCAACGTCCGCCACCTCAGTTCCACCACTATACCAGGTAGTACCTTGATTGGTTGAAAAATCGAGAACCCCATTTATGCCAACATTGAACACAAAATTCAACGAGACATTCATTCCTGCTACTATCATGAGATAAGGACATTGTACTCCCCAACCACCCTGATAAGGACCATCGTCTGCTAGACCCTGGTACAATGTAATGGGCGTTGGATTTGCATAATAATTGATATTGGTGGTTATTGTGCCACTGGGGTCAGCTGCAGCCACCGGATTGTCGTTTGTGCACGACGAGAACACGAAAAGCGACATAATTGCCGCTGCAGCACAAAGTAGATTCTTCTTCACTTCTAACCTCCTTCTAAGTTTCACGCTTATGTGATTTTTCGGGAACCTCTCTCCAAAAACGAAGGTGTCGTCATTGATCATATATATCAAATACTCCAAACTTGTCAGGAGTGTATGTTTAAAGGGTTATCGTTCTCGCCCGCACGTTTTGGTTTACATGTAGATGATACCTAATTATCTTCGTACTCCCTGGAAAGAGGAGTTCCGGAAGATGTACAGCCCTTTTGCCTGACGAGCTAATCTAACTGCCCATTGCTCAAATATCAAGCTTGTCATCACCCTTTATGAAATTGCAACTTGACACTGCGTACAGTTTGTTCAAGATTCCCAAAAAGAATATCTGCCTGGACCTGTTCCACCCTACATGTAAAACCCATGTGGGTAGCACACTTATGTAAAAGGACTTTGGTTGGGACCCATTTCATCGGACTTGACTTAATTTCATGCGTCCGTTAAAGTTGTGGAAAGGGATTTGTGGCCACTTCAGCAAGTAATTGGGAGGTCCTATGCGATATACTCTAATCGTATCAGTCCTTTTAATAACGTTCGTCGGCTGTAACAAGAGCGGTAACTCTCTTTCTCCAACTGAACCGAAACTGGATTCAACTATCAGTGGAAAGACCCTTGCATATAGTACTAATCAAAGGTTCCTTTTGGAGTTGGATCTATCGGCTGATGCCGGTTACCAGTGGGACTATTCAGTGAGCGATTCGATCGTCGCAAGAATCGATAGCACAAATTACAGACCCAAAAGTGGTAACTGGAATCAGGTTGGCGGCCTTACCGTCGAGAGTTTCTTTTTCCGTACGATGAAGCCAGGAACATGTTTAGTAGTAATGGTCGAACATCGTGGTTGGGAGCCGAATGTTCCACCAATCGATTCGCTGAAGTTTTTCATTTCAGTGCAGTAATTGCGGACGCTTTCCTTCTCTTCATCAACTATTCGACATGTTCCTTGAACACGAATGCCTGCGATGAAAGTACATTGTGAAACCAACAAGGAGAGAAGTAAAAGGAAGAATAATACTATCAGTTGTGCACAGCAGGTCAACTGAACTATCGGATTCCCATGAATAAACACCTCTTCATATTGTCAATTGCAGGATCGATCTTTATTACGTCATGTAATAAAGGGGATAACATAATCACGCCATCTTCAAAAACAGGAGTGTTCATCGTTGACAGCATTGGAACAAATGCGAGCGTGAAAAGAGATTCGAGCACAAACAACCTGCGGACCTTCGTGACCTTTTCACTGGTATATCACTTTGAAAATTCTCCTGGCGCATTAGACAACATTTCGCTTTTCATGAAGAATTCTTACGGCGTAAACGTAATCATCGATTACATAGGTCCGGAGAGCATGAATGACTCGCACCGATTTGCGCAACAATTTTCGTTTCCTGATTCTCTGAGTGGCAAAGACAGCGTGAAAGTCATTCGTGGATTGAGCGGTACATTTTGGATCAAGAATTCAACAAACGGATACGATTTATCCGGAAATTTCTCCTGGAAGGACAGTCTTTATGTTCCGATCGAGAGGTAAAAGTACGGCTCGTTGTATCGGGATTCTGCACAAGCACCCTAACCCGAAATATCAGAAGGGAGTTATCAAACGCGAGCGAGAGATAAAAAATCTAGTACAGATAATCGAGCCTGATGCTCGCTTACAGCCGTGGTTTATGTCAGATTATGGTACACTTTACGACTTGTTTAAAATAAGTGAGCGAGAATTAAGAAGTAAACTCAAATCTCACTTCGGGAAGAAGTTGAAAATCTCCCTTGATATGCCGGTATGGAAGTTAGTTGATGAGCTGAAAGCGAGTGGGTGTTTATAGGTGGACCTTACCCCGTTTTGTAGACAAGGAGAAAAGCCAGTAACTTCGTGAAGGAGGTCTACGACCTCGTAGAGGAGACTGGAAATGGAGACAGAGAAGAAGAGAAAGACGTACGACCGGCAGTTCAAGCTGGATGCGGTGA